>NZ_JAATOS010000828.1:0-1056 GCF_011806505.1 Salipiger sp. HF18
CTGCGGTCGTATAGCCGGCGGCGTCGAGATCGCCGAGGATCGCCCGCGCCGAGGCCAGCGCGTCGAGCCCCACCGCATGCGCGAGGTTCCATTCGCGCCCGGGGTAGGTCGAGAGCACCAGCGCCGGCCGCCGCTCGGACACGGGCCTGCGTGCGAGCCGCAGCCAGCCAGCGACCCGCGCCGCCACCGCCGAGACCCGGTCCGGATCGGGCGCGTGCACATAGCGGGCAAATTGCAGCTCGGGGTCGCGCAGGCCCGGCTCCTTGAACGAGACCACGCCGCCGAGGATCCGGCCGTCGACCTCGGGCAGCACCACGTGCATGGCAAGGTCCGCGGGCGAGAGCCCCCGGTCCGCCTCGTCCCATGCCGCGCGCGTCGAGGTCGCGAGCGCCACCTGAAACACCGGCACGCCGCCCGCATCCAGCGGCGAGGCCCCGCCGTCGCCGCGCCCTGAGAAGGCCGTCGCGTTGACGATGGCCGAAGGCGCGATCCCGGCCACGGCGCGGGCCAGCTCCGGCGCCGCCTCGGGGGCCTTGAGCGACGGCGCGAAGAGCCCCAGCACCGCGAAGCCCCGGGCGCGGAAGGCGGCGAAGAGCGCCTCGACCGGCGCCATGTCCGCCGCCACGAGATAGGAGCGGTAGAAGACCACGAGGATCCGCTCGCCGGTCATCTCCTTGCACAAGTGGGCCGCCGCGTCGGGTGCCAGCGCCCCGGTCTCGGGCGTCCATAACCCCACCGGCGGCAGCGCCTTGGAGCCCGGTACCGGGGCCGCGTAGAGCCCCGCCGCCAGCGACAGCTGCGCCAGCGCCGCCTGCGCCGCCACCGCGCCACCGGTGTCGCAGAGATGCGCCAGCCGCCGCAGGGTCGAGACCGGCAGCGTCGAGAGCGCGTCGAGCCGGGCATCGGGGCGGCCGTCGCCGGGCAGCACCGCCAGCGCGATGCCCCGCGCCATGGCGAGCGCCCGCACCTGCTGCAGCCCGTAGTCCCAGTAGGGCACGCCGCCGATCAGCCGGATCAGGATGCCGCGCGCGCCGCCGAGGGTCTGCTCGACGTAGG
>NZ_JAATOS010000829.1:0-1055 GCF_011806505.1 Salipiger sp. HF18
GAGACAGGACCAGACGCAGCGCTGAAGCGCCATCGGATCGTCCTGTGCGGCCAGCGGCCCGGTCAGCGGCAAGAGGGCCAGGACAAGGGCGGGAATGCCCGCGGTGAAACGCGTCATGACAATAACCTTTGGTTGAAAATCCTGCCCGCGACTCTGCGCGATTCGGCCCCCATGGCGCAACGCTTGTGCTGAGGCCCGCGCTGGCCTATCTCTGGCCTTCCAGTAAAGAGATTTGTACCGATGCCCATAAAGCTGCCCTCCGACCTGCCCGCCTACGACGTCCTCTCGCGCGAGGGTGTCATGGTGATGGCCGAGGACAGCGCCTCGCGGCAGGACATCCGCCCGCTCCGCATCGCCCTGCTCAACCTGATGCCGAAGAAGATCCAGACCGAGAACCAGTTCGCGCGCCTGATCGGGGCGACGCCGCTGCAGATCGAGTTCTCGCTGATCCGGATGACCGAGCACCAGACCAAGAACACGGCCGCCGAACACATGGAGGCCTTCTACCGGCCCTTCGCCGAGGTCGAGGCCAGCGGCGAGAAGTTCGACGGGCTGGTCATCACCGGCGCCCCCATCGAGCACCTGCCGTTCGAGGAGGTGACCTACTGGGAAGAGCTCACCCGTGTCTTCGAATGGACCCAGACCCACGTCCACGCCACCTTCGGCGTCTGTTGGGGCGGCATGGCGATGATCTCGTATTTCCACGGCGTGCCCAAGCACCTGCTGGACCACAAGGCCTTCGGCTGCATCCGGCACCAGAACCTCGCGCCCGCCTCGCCCTTCCTGCGCGGGTTCTCGGACGACATGGTGATGCCGGTGTCGCGCTGGACCGAGATGCGCCGCGACGAGGTCGAGGCCGCGGGCCTCGCGGTGCTGATCCACTCGCCCGAGACCGGCCCGGCGCTGGTCGAGGACCCGCGTCACCGTGCGCTCTACATCTTCAACCACCTGGAATACGATTCCGGCACGCTGAAGGAAGAGTATGACCGCGACGTGGCGGCGGGGAAGCCGATCAACGTGCCCGCGAACTACTACCCGAGCGACGATCCCTCGCG
>NZ_JAATOS010000830.1:0-1051 GCF_011806505.1 Salipiger sp. HF18
TCTACGACCACAAGCACCAGGATCTCTCGCCCGAGGACGCGAGTCAGGGCCTGTCGCGCATGTCCACCGACATCTGCAAGGCGATCTACCGCAAGCTCGCCGCCGACGGCACGGTGTTCACGCCGCATGTGTTCCGCACGCTGAAGGCCACCTACTACCGCTCGGCGCTCGACCTGCTCGAGGCCTATTGGGCGGATGCCAGGATGAACGGGCTCGCCATCGACCGCCACGCCGAGGAGCGCAGCATCGAGATGTTCGGCGAGAACATCGTGCGTGCGGGGCAGCTCTTCATCGAGAACCCGCAGGAGACGCCGTTCATTCCGACGTGGAACCGCGTGCACTCGGCCGACCCCACGCTGCTTGCCGATTTTCGCGCCGCCGTCGCCGCCGACACCGAGGAATTCGGCTGAACCCCGCATCGCGCGGGCGGCGGGGCGCTGTTAGCGCCTTACAATCGTCATCGGAACCGTGCTAACCCGGCTGCGACGACATTCTACCGGAAAGGTCCGACCATGATCACCCCCGCCGCCGCCAGCCTCGAAGCCGAGAAAATCTGCCGTCTCGCACCGGTCGTTCCGGTGCTTGTCATCGACGACGTGGCCCATGCCGCGCCGCTGGCCGAAGCGCTCGTCCGGGGCGGCCTGCCGGCGCTCGAGGTCACGCTGCGCACCCCCTGCGCGCTTGAGGCCATCGCCGAGATGGCAAAGGTCGAAGGCGGCGTGGTCGGCGCCGGCACCCTGCTGACCCCCGAGGACGTGGCCGCCGCCGTGGACGCGGGCGCCAGGTTCGGTGTCTCGCCCGGCGCCACCGACCGCCTGCTTGACGCCTGCGAGGAAGCCGGCCTGCCGCTGCTGCCGGGCGCGGCCACCGCCTCCGAGGCCATGGCCCTGCTCGAGCGCGGCTACACCGTGCAGAAGTTCTTCCCGGCCGAGGCCTCGGGCGGCGCCCCCGCGCTCAAGGCCATCGGCGCGCCGCTGCCGCAGATCAGCTTCTGCCCGACCGGCGGCGTGAGCATGAAGAACGTCAACGACTACCTGTCGCTGTCGAACGT
>NZ_JAATOS010000831.1:0-1051 GCF_011806505.1 Salipiger sp. HF18
CTGCGCGGCCCCGGCCCGCCCGAGGCAAAGATCCGCCCGCGCCCCCCCCAGCGCCTCGCCCAGCGGCTCGGGCGCGGCCCGGTAGCGTCGCACCGAGCCGTCGCGTTCGAGCACCAGTAACCCCGCCCCGGTCAGCGCCGCGAGATGGGCCGAGAGCGGCGAGGGCGGCACCCCGAGCCACTCTGCGATCTCGCCTGCCGCGACTGCCTTCGGCAGGCGCCGCACGAGCATCCGCAGCACCCCCGCCCGAAGCGGGTGACCCAGAAGCGAGAGGCGGGTGCGATGCGGTTCATCCATCACAGGGCATTGCCACGCGGCCTCTGAATCCGTGGTTAAGATCACCACCCTGCCCGCGAATTTCGCCGCGCCCTGCCCTCAGAGCACCTTGGCCAGCGCCACGTCGAGCTTGTCGACCAGCTCGCCCACGTGGTCCTCGGTCAGGATGAAGGGCGGTGCGAGCAGCACGTGGTCGCCCTGCTGCCCGTCGATGGTGCCGCTCATTGGGTAGCAGATCAGCCCCTCGGCAAAGGCCGCTGCCTTGAGCTTTCCGGCGATCCCCAGAGACGGGTCGAAGGCCGTGCGCCGCACGCGGTCGGCCACCAGCTCGAGCCCGAGGAACAGGCCCCGCCCGCGGATGTCGCCCACGTTGGCGTGCCGGCCGAAGCGATCCACGAGAGCCGCGCGCAGCGCGGCGCCCATCGGCGCGACCCGGTCGAGCAGCCGGTCGTCCACCAGCCGCTCGCGCACCGCGCAGGCCCCGGCGCAGGAGGTCGGGTGGCCGAGATAGGTGTGGCCGTGCTGGAAGAAGCCCGAGCCCGCCTCGATCGCGGCGTAGATCCCGGCCGAGCACAGCATGGCGCCGATGGGCGCATAGCCCGCCCCCAGCCCTTTGGCGATGGCGCAGATGTCGGGTGCCACGCCGTCCTGTTCGCAGGCGAAGAGCGTGCCGGTGCGGCCCATGCCGCACATGACCTCATCGAGGATCAGCAGGATGCCGTAGCGGTCGCAGATCTCGCGGATGCGGCGGAAATAGCCCGGCACCGCAGGCACC
>NZ_JAATOS010000083.1:0-13432 GCF_011806505.1 Salipiger sp. HF18
TCTGTCCCTCATTCTTTTTGTTTTTGGTCTTGGGCAGGCGCGTCACGGATGGCGCGTCACTGGTAGAGAACCGCGGTGGTCGCGAGCGTGTTGACGGCGCTCAGCGAGCCGGTCAGCGCCGAGATGGTTTTGCTCCATTGTGCGAAGGGCGCCTCGGTCACGTAGAGCAGGTCCTGGTCGCGCACCACGAAGTCGCGGGCCATGAACATGCCGTTGGGCTTGGTCAGGTCGAGCACGTAGACGATGCGCTGAGCGCCCACGAGGTCGGAGCGGCCAAGCCCCTGGTTGGCGATCTCGGCGGGCTCGTTGCGGAAGATGAAGACGCCGGTCGGGTCCGACGAGGTCGGCACGAGGCCTCCCACCTGCGCGATCGCCTCGACCGCCGACAGCGTCTGGGTCTCGAACGGCACCCGCGCCTGCGTGCCGGTGGCGCCGAGCGCGGTGAACGAGCGGGTGTCGGCCTCGACCAGGATCTTGTCTCCGCCGCGCAGCGCGATGTCGTAGCCGGGGTGGGCGTAGAGGTCCTGGAACCAGATGCGCTCGGTCCGGGCGCCGCGGATCACCGAGATCTGCGCGATCTCGGGCTCGATGGTGATGCCGCCAGCGCGCGCGAGCATCGCCGACCGGGTGCGGGTCGGGCGCTCGATGGCATAGACGCCCTGGCCTCCCACCGAGCCTACGAGGCTCACGGTCGAGCCGTCGCCGGCAAGCCTGCGCACCTCGACCTGCGGGTCGGGAGTCTGGTCGGCGAGGCGCTCGGTGATGATGCGGCGCACCGCCTCGGTGGAATTGCCCGAGGCCTTGATGCGGCCGGCGTAGGGCACGAAGATAAAGCCCGAGCCGTCGACCTGCACCTCTTCCAGCGCCGTCGCGTTGGCGGTCTCGGCGACCAGCAGCCCGTCGTCGACGTTCTCCCAGATCGTCAGGCCCAGCGTGTCGCCGGGCTGGATGGTGTCCGAGCCCAGAACCGAGGCGTTGCGGAAGGTCTCGGTGAAGCCGAGGGCGGGGACGATGGCGGTGGCGCGGGTGACGCGGTCGTTGACGGCGATGACGAAGGCATCGCCTTCGCGCATGACGGACCCCGCGTAGATCTCGTTCTTGTTGGGGCCGACGCGCGGCAGGCCACAGGATGCCAGGACCGAAACGGCAGCCATCAGCGCGACGGTTTTCACCCATCGTTTGGAGAGGTAGTTCACTGCCCGGTCTCCTCGACCTGTTCTCGTTGTGCCTCAGTTTTTTGCGCTAAGCTAAAGAAATCGGGCTTCAAAAGCGAGTCTGGCGGGCCGGCGCTGTCATTGGACGAGGCGCAACTGTTGCCGTGGGGCCGCGGTGCCGTGACGCAGGGCATCGTAGGGATCGTCGGCGGCAAGCATCATGTCGACCACCAGCCGCAGCAGCTGGCGGCGCCCGCGGGATGAGTAGAAACCTCCGGAAATCTGGCTGGTTTCAAGCAGGTAGCGCCGATAGTCCCGGTAGGCCCGGTTATCTGGCCGCGACGGCTGTGCGAAGAAGGCCTGAAGCGGCAGGTCTGACACGAACTCGGGCTTGCCGTAGACCGCGGCGCCGAAGACGCGCAGCGGGATGCCGCGCCAGAGCACCTGCTGCCCGGCGGTGGAGTTGACCGTGACGGCGCTGCGGGCATCGTTGAGCAGTGCCGCGAGCTTGCCGCCGGGGGCGAAATGCACCCGCTCGGAGATGCCCAGCCGCCGCGCCGCCTCGCGGATCGTGCGCCGCACCGGCGCACGGCCGTCCTCGAGGGGATGGGCCTTGAACACGAGGTGGTGGTGCGTCGGCGCGCCCTTGGCGAAGCCCTCTATCACCATCTCGACGAACTCGGTCATCGAGGCGAAGGGCGAATGCTCGCGGAAGCTCGAGTCGTGCTCGAGTTGCAGAAGCACGAGGTGATAGGGAAAGCCGCCGCGCCGGATGCGCCGGGTCACGGCAAGTCGCTCGGCCCGGTGCAGGGGCATCAGCAGCAGCCGCTTGGCGTAGAGCTGGAACTCCTGCGCGACGGTTTGCTGCCGGTGCGGGCGGAAGCTGCGGTAACCGCCGTTCCGGAACATCACGAACCAATGGTAGAGCGCGCCGTAGAAGACGTGCTGGCGCATGTCGCCCCAGTGCCCGGGCGGCAGCGGCGCCTCCATGTCGGACTGTTCGAGCGCCGCGCGCATCTCGTCGATCCCCATGCGCATCAGCCGTGAGTGGCCGTTGGCGCCGTTGCGCTCGTAGGTCACCCAGTAGGGCCGCATGTAGCCTTCCTCGAAGACATGCACCGCGAGGCCACGCGCCTTGGCGGCGGTCACCGCCTCGGCATGGATGCGGCGGGTGTCGCCGTAGAGCACGATGTCGGTGACGCCCTTCCCGGTGAGCAGGGCCTCGAGCGTCTCGGGCCAGCTGTCGGGCGTGCCGGTGAAGGGGATGTAGCTTGGGGCGTCGAACCAGAAGGCGCGGTCGCCTGCATTGAAGCCCACGCGCCACACCTCTGCCCCCGCCTTGCGCAGCATCGCGCCAAGCCGGTGAAAGAACGGGCCATGCGGGCCCTGCAGGAACAAAAAGACACGGGGGGATGCGGTTGCCTTGGTCATGACGCCCCGGTAATGGTTACGCGACGCTTCAGGGTTAGCGACGTTTTCCGGCAGAAATAAGGCCCGAAGTGGCGGGTCAGGAGGTAGTGGATGTTCACTGGCATCGTGACGGACATGGGCGAGATCAGGGCCCTGCAGCAGGCGGGCGACCTGACGGCGCGGATCGGCACCTCCTACGACACCGCCGGCATCGACCTTGGCGCCTCGATCGCCTGTGACGGTGTCTGCCTGACGGTGGTCGACCTCGGTGACGACTGGTTCGAGGTCCAGATCAGTGCCGAGACTCTGTCGAAGACCAACCTCGGGTCCTGGGCCGAGGGGCGCCGGATCAACCTCGAGCGCGCGCTGCGCGTCGGCGACGAGCTTGGAGGGCACATCGTCTCGGGTCACGTCGACGGGCTGGCCGAGGTGATCTCGATCGCCGACGAGGGGGATTCCACCCGCATCCAGTTCCGGGCGCCGGACGCGCTCGCGAAGTTCATCGCGCCCAAGGGCTCGGTGGCGCTGAACGGCACGTCGCTGACCGTGAACGAGGTGCAGGGCGCGGTGTTCGGGATCAACGTGATCCCGCACACCAAGGACGCCACGACCTGGGGCCAGGTCGCGGAGGGCGACAAGGTGAACCTCGAGATCGACACCATGGCCCGCTACGTGGCCCGCCTCGCCGAGATGAGCTGAGGGCGGCGCGAGCGGCCTATTCCGCCGGCTGGAAGCCGACGATGAGCTGGCGCAGCCCGACGGCGGCGCCGGCGAAGATCGCCACCATCGTGACCGGGGCCGAGTAGGCCAGCACCGACAGCGCCGAGAGGCCCTGTCCGATGGTGCAGCCCATGGCCACCACGGCGCCCGCGCCCATCAGCGCCGCGCCCACGATCTGGCGGCGCAGCTCGCGAGGATCCTCGCAGGCCTCCCAGCGGAAATGGCCCTTGATCAGCGAGCCCGCGAAGGCGCCGGCCCAGACGCCCGCGACCGAGCCCACGGCGAAGGAAACGGGCCGCACCGATCCGGTCATCCACCAGAGCAGCGACTCGCCCAGCGGCGCGGCAAAGCTGTGCGACACCACCGGCAGCGCCTCGAAGCCGTGGCGTGCCACCCAGGCGGTGCCCCCCCAGCCAAGCACCACGCCGAGACCCACCATCGCGGCCCAGAAGATCTGCGCCGGGCGGCGCCACAGCGCGCGGGAGGCCAGCGACACGCCAAGCAGCACGAGGCCGGTCGCCATGCCGACGACGCTGGGGGAGAGGCCGGTCAGAGCCCCGAGCTCGTGGGCGATGCCGGGCGGGGTGGAGGCCACGACCTCCTGCTGGCTGAAGAGCATGGCGCGCAACGGTGCCAGCGGGCCCGCCAGCACCACGAAGGTCGAGACGCCCATCACCAGCACGATCACGAAGCTCCGGAGGTCGCCGCCGCCCAGCCGCGCGATGGCGCCGAAGCCGCAGTTGCCCGCCAGCGCCATGCCGTAGCCGAAGCAAAGCCCGCCCAGCACAGAGGCCAGCGGCATCCAGCGGATCGACAGGTAGTAGCTGTCGCGCCCGTCGAAGAGCCCCGTTGCCATCAGGGCGAAGCTGCCGAAGATGGCGAGCCCGCCGGCCACGCCCCACATGCGCATCCGCAGGTCGGAGCCGCCGTAGAGCAGGTCCTCGATCGCGCCCAGCGTGCAGAATCGCCCGAGCCGCGCCGCGAGCCCCAGCAGCATTCCGCTGCCGAGCCCGATCAGCGCGACAACGTGATGCTCGCTCAGAATGTCGAACATGATTTCCCTCCCGTGGCGCCCGAGGGCGCCATGACGCGGGAGTATGCGCCGCGCAACGCATCTGCTCAAGCGAAAGCTTGAATATGTTTATGGAACAGCGGGAGAGGGAGGGTCAGTCTTCCTTGCAGAACAGCTCGTAGACGCACTCGAGCATCTTGCGGGGGCGGTCGTCCGCCAGCCGGTAGTAGATTGCCTTGCCATCGCGACGGGGCACCACGAGCCCTTCGAGCCGCAGCCGCGAGAGCTGCTGCGACACCGCTGCCTGCCGCGCCGAGAGCAGGTCCTCGAGCTCGGTCACCGATTTCTCGCCGGTGACGAGGTGGCACAGGATCATCAGCCGGCCCTCGTGGCTGATCGCCTTGAGGAAGGCCGAGGCTGCGGTTGCCTTCTCGACGATCTTGTCGAGCTCGTCATCGCTCATGTCTTCATGGATCACAGGCAGTGCCATGTTCATCACCCACCCTCCGGAGAGCTTGGCGGCATGTCGTCAGCCGCGTCCGGATCGAAATTCGTGCTGTGCTCGAGCATCCGCGAGAGCAGTGGCCAGAAAAAATCTTCGCCCGGATACCCTTCGAGGCGGGCGAGTTCGCTTCCGTTGTCTACTAGAATGAACGTCGGGGTGAACAGGACTTTCCGCTCATACGTGATGCCTTCGGGGGCGCCCTGTCGTAAATCTGCACGCAAAAGCGGCGCAAAACGGCCCTCGGCTGTGTTCGGATAGGCCGGAGCGATTTCCGCCTCCCATCGGGCGCAATAGGCGCAGCCGGGCTGGCTGACCATGACCAGCCGCACTTCGGCAATGGCCTGACCTGCGATCAGCGAGACCAGCGCTGCTGCCGCGAGGAGTGCTGAAGTTCTCATTCCACACCAATTGACGTATGTCCTTCGATTAACATAATATGAATATGTGAATTATTCAAGTTGGGGGGAGGCGCCGTGCTTGAGATGTCGTTTGCCGGCGCGGCGCTTGCCGGGTTGCTGAGCTTCTTCACGCCCTGCGTGCTGCCGATGGTGCCGTTCTATCTCTGCTACATGGCGGGGCTGTCGATGACGGAACTGCGCGGCGATCAGGATCTTGCGGCGGGGGCACAGCGGCGGCTGGTGCTGTCGGCGCTGTTCTTCGCCGCCGGCGTCACCACGATCTTCGTGCTGCTGGGCATGGGGGCGACCGCGGTGGGGCAGGCCTTCGCCGACTGGAAGCAGCCGCTGTCCTACGCGGCGGCGGCGCTGCTGCTGGTCTTCGGGCTGCATTTCCTCGGGGTGATCCGGGTGCCGCTGCTCTATCGCGAGGCGCGGCTCGAATCTAAGGCCGAGCCGACCACGGTACTGGGCGCCTACCTGATGGGGCTCGCCTTCGGCTTCGGCTGGACCCCCTGCGTGGGGCCCGCGCTGGCGTCGATCCTGATGATCGCGTCGGGCATGGGCGACATCGGGCGCGGCGGGCTTCTGCTGCTGGTCTACGGCATCGGCATGACTGCCCCCTTCGTCGTCGCGGCGGTGTTCTCGGGGCCGTTCCTGCGCTGGACGGCGCGGCACCGGAGCAAGCTGCAATATGTCGAGAAACTGATGGGGGCGATGCTGATCGTATTTGCGATCCTCATTGCCACCGACAGCGTCAACATTATCGCTCAGTGGATGATCGACACGTTCCCGGGGTGGACGTCGCTCAGCTGAGGCAATCGTGGGAGGAGAAGATGAGGACTTGGATCGGAGCCGCGCTGGCCGTGGCGATGGCATTCCCGGCGTGGTCGGGCGTGGCCCAGATGGGCGACGACGGGCTCTACAAGGAGCCGTGGATGCGCGACACCTTCAAGGACCTGCGCGAGGATCTCGACGAGGCCAACGCCGAGGGCAAGCGGCTGGTGCTCTTCGTCGAGCAGCGCGGCTGCGTCTACTGCCACCAGATGCACGAGGAGGTGTTCTCGCTGCCCGAGGTGTCGGAGTTCATCGAGGAGAACTTCTTCGTGGTGCAGATCAACCTCCACGGCGACACCGAGATCACCGACCTCGACGGAGAATCGCTGTCCGAGAAGCGGGCCACGCAGAAGTGGCGGGTGCTGTTCACGCCCAACATCATCTTCCTGCCCGAGGAGGTCCCCGAGGACAGCAGTGCCATTGAGGCAGCGGTGGCGGTGATGCCGGGCGCCTTCTCCAAGGGCACCACGCTCGACATGTTCACATGGGTCGCCGAGAAGCGCTACGAGCTTGATAACGGAGAGGATTTCCAACGCTACCACGCGCGCCGGATCCAGGAACGTGACGACGGAAACACCGACTGACCGGGCGCGCCGGAGGGCCCTCGGGAGAAACAATAATTCACGTCTGTGAATTTGTTGTTGCGTGTGCGGGGGCCGGTGCACTACGGTATTCTACAGCTACGGAGGAACGGCCCGCAGGGGCCGCGGAGCAGTCAAGGGAGGGAACATGAAGCTTACAGGGCTGACACTTGCGGGTGTGCTCGTTGCGGGCGCGGCACTCGCCAACGTCGTATCGCCGGACGAAGTGACGTTCGGCGAGTATGGCGAGGTCGAGGCCTCGCTGACCGGAAGCGACGGCGACGCCGAGAAGGGTCGCGAGATCTTTTCCGAGAAGTCGCAGGGGAACTGCGTTTCCTGCCACGCGCTTGCCGCGCTTCCCGACGTGCCCTTCCAGGGCGAGGTCGGGCCGGTGCTCGACGGCGTGGGGGGCTACCGTTCGGCGGCCGAGATCCGCGGCATCCTCGTCAACGCCAAGAAGACCTTCGAAGGCACGGTGATGCCGTCCTTCTACAAGACCAGCGGGTTCACCCGACCGGGTGACGGCTACACCGGCAAGGCCCCCTCTGGTCCCATCGAACCGATCCTTTCGGCCCAGGACGTCGAGGACGTGGTCGCGTTTCTCATGACCCTGCAGGACTGACCCTGCGGCCGGACCCCAGATTTTAGGAGACACCCAGAGATGAACCTCACCCGACGCAAGACCCTGGCCCTTGGCGGCGCCGCCGCGCTGGCGGCCATGCTGCCCAAGGGGGCGGCCGCGGCCACATCGGAGGAATGGATCGCCGAGTTCACCGGTGGCGCCGACATGGCCGACAGCGGGCTCGAGCTGACCGCGCCCGAGATCGCCGAGAACGGCAACACCGTTCCGATCGAGGTCTCGGCCCCCGGCGCCTCCGAGATCCTCGTGCTGGCCACCGGCAACCCGACGCCCGGCGTTGCGAAGTTCACCTTCGGCGCGCTGGCCGCATCGCAATACGCATCGACCCGCATCCGGCTTGCCGGAACGCAGGACGTCGTCGCCATCGCCAAGCTTGCCGACGGCACCTTCGCCAAGGCCAGCAAGACCGTCAAAGTGACCATCGGCGGCTGCGGCGGCTGATCGACTTAATCCCAGGAGACACAGAACATGGCAGACGGCGTCAAGCCCCGCGTCAAGGTCCCGAGCAAGGCGGCCGCCGGTGAGGCGATCACCATCAAGACCCTGATCAGCCACCCGATGGAATCGGGTCAGCGTAAGGACAGCTCGGGCAACGTGATCCCGCGCTCGATCATCAACCGCTTCACCTGCGAGTTCAACGGCGAGAGCGTGATCGACATAACCATGGAGCCGGCGATCTCGACCAACCCCTATTTCGAATTCGAGGCCACCGTGCCCGAAGCGGGCGAGTTCAAGTTCACTTGGTACGATGACGACGGGTCGGTCTACGAGGACAGCAAGAAGATCGAGATCGGCTGAGCGAGGAGGAGGTTGCCCTGATCCGCAGAGCTGCGGGCCGGGGTTTTTCAGGGAGGGAACCTACATGCTTTTCAGGACGATGACGGTTGCGGCCGCCATGCTGGCCCTGACCGCCCCGATGTCGGCGGCCGGCGGCGCGGACGATGACGTTCTGGTCATCAACGAGGACATCGAGATCACCACCAAGGCAGCGGCCTCGCCGCTTCTCGACGGGCATCTCGACGAGGTGATCTCGGGCTGGCACTTCCGCGACGACGACACCCAGGCGATGGAGATGGACGACTTCGACAACCCCGGCATGATCTTCGTCGATCAGGCCATCGAGGTCTGGAACACCGCCGAGGGCTCCGAGGGCAAGTCCTGCGCCGATTGCCACGGCGCCCCCGAGGAGATGGCAGGCGTCCGGGCAGTCTATCCGAAATGGAACGAGGACGCGGGCGAGGTCCGCACGATGCAGATGCAGATCAACTCGTGCCGCACCGAGCGCATGGGGGCCGAGGCGTGGAAATACGACGCCGCGCCCGCGATCAACATGGAGGCACTGCTGGCCTCGGTGTCGCGCGGGATGCCGGTCAACGTCGCCACCGACGGTCCCGCCGCCGAAACGTGGGAAAAGGGCAAGGAGATGTACTACACCCGCTACGGGTTGCTGGAGCTCTCCTGCGCCAACTGCCACGAGCAGAACTACGGCAACTACATCCGCGCCGATCACCTGTCCCAGGGCCAGATCAATGCCTTCCCGGCCTACCGCCTGAAGAACGCCAAGCTCAACGGCGTGCATGACCGCTTCAAGGGCTGCATCCGCGACACCCGCGCCGAGACCTTCTCGCCGGGCTCGCCCGAGTTCGTCGCGCTCGAACTCTATGTCGCCTCGCGCGGTAACGGGCTCGATGTCGAAGGCCCCTCGGTCCGCAACTGACCCATCGCCCCCGTGCGTGAGGACGCGCGGGGGTTTCCTTCCTTAATCAATTCACACATGCGAATGTGTGTCGCGATCCAGACGAAAGATCCCTCCCATGATCTCACGACGCGATTTCCTCCAGGTGTCCATGGCCGCGTCGGCGCTCTACGGCGCCAGCGGCTTCGGCAACTGGGCGCGGCTGGCCGCGCAGCAGAGCCTGACGCAGGACCAGCTCCTGCAATTCGACACCTTCGGCAACGTCTCGCTGATCCACGTCACCGACATCCACGCGCAGCTCAAGCCGATCTATTTCCGCGAGCCCGAGGTGAACATCGGCGTCGGCGGTAACAAGGGCGAGGTGCCGCACGTGACCGGCGCCGACTTCCGCAGGCTCTACGGCATCGAGGACGGCTCGCCTTCGGCCTACGCGCTGACCTGGAACGATTTCTCCTCGCTGGCGAAGAGCTACGGCAAGGTCGGCGGGCTCGACCGCGTGGCGACCGTCATCAACGCCATCCGCGCCGACCGGCCCGACGCCATCCTGCTCGACGGCGGCGACACGTGGCATGGCTCGATGACCTGCTTCAAGACCGCGGGTCAGGACATGGTCAACGTCATGAACGCGCTGAAGCCCGATGCCATGACCTTCCACTGGGAATTCACGCTGGGCTCTGACCGGGTCAACGAGATCGTCGAGGGGCTGCCCTTTGCCGCGCTCGGCCAGAACATCTTCGACGCCGAGTGGGACGAGCCGGCCGAGCTCTTCAAGCCCTACGAGTTCTTCGAGCGCGGCGGCGTGAAGGTCGCCGTCATCGGCCAGGCCTTCCCCTACATGCCCATCGCAAACCCGCGCTGGATGTTCCCCGAGTACAGCTTCGGCATCCGCGACGAGCACATGCAGGAGATGGTCGACGAGGTGCGCGGCATGGGCGCCGAGCTGGTCGTCTGCCTCAGCCACAACGGCTTCGACGTCGACAAGAAGATGGCGGGCATCGTCAAGGGCATTGACGTGATCCTCTCGGGCCATACCCATGACGCGCTGCCGGAGCCGGTGCTGGTGGGCGAGACGATCATCGTGGCGTCGGGCTCCAACGGCAAGTTCGTGAGCCGTGTCGATCTCGATGTGCGCGACGGCCGCATGATGGGCTTCCGCCACAAGCTGATCCCGATCTTCTCGGACGTCATCACCCCGGACCCGGAGGTCGCAAGCCTGATCGACGAGCAGCGCGCGCCCTATGCCGCCGAACTGGAGGAGGTCATCGGCCACACCGACGACCTGCTGTATCGCCGCGGCAACTTCAACGGCTCGTGGGACGACCTGATCTGCGACGCGCTGCTCTCCGAGCGCGAGGCCGATATCGCCATGTCGCCGGGCGTGCGCTGGGGGCCGTCGCTGCTGCCGGGCGACCCGATCACCCGCGAAGACATCTGGAACGTCACCTCGATGACCTATGGCGAGGCCTACCGCACCGAGATGACCGGCGAGTTCATCAAGGTGATCCTCGAGGACGTGGCCGACAACATCTTCAACCCCGATCCCTACTACCAGCAGGGCGGGGACATGGTCCGCATCGGCGGCATGGGCTACCGCATCGATATCACCAAGCCGCAGGGCGAGCGCATTTCCGAGATGACGCTGCTCAAGACCGGCGAGGCCATCGACGCGGCCAAGACCTACGTCGTCGCCGGCTGGGCCTCGGTCAACGAGGGCACCGAGGGCCCGCCGATCTGGGACGTGGTGGAAAACCACATCCGCCGGCAGGGCACGGTGAGCCTCTCTCCCAATACCAGTGTCGAGGTGGTGGGCGCCTGAGCCCGCCGCGCATCTACAGGAGATCAACCATGACGACTGACAAGACAGGCCCCTCCGCCTCGCGTCGCCAGTTCCTGACGGGCGCGGCCGCCATTGGCGCCGGCACCGTCGCGGCGACCGTGGCGCGGGCGGCGGAACCCGATCCGCTGATCACCGAGGTCCAGAGCTGGGCCAGCAGCTTCGGGGATGGCGTCGACGACAAGCCTTACGGGTTGCCGATCAAGTTCGAGGATGACGTGATCCGCCGCAACGTGGAGTGGCTGACCGCCGACACCATCTCGTCGATCAACTTCACCCCGATCCATGCGCTCGACGGCACCATCACCCCGGCGGGCTGCGCCTTCGAGCGGCACCACTCGGGCGCCATCGAGCTCAGCAAGGACGACTATCGGCTGATGATAAACGGGCTCGTCGAGACGCCGATGGTCTTCACCTACGCCGATCTCGAGCGCTTCCCGCGCGAGAACCACGTCTATTTCCTCGAATGCGCGGCCAACACCGGCATGGAATGGGCGGGGGCGCAGCTCAACGGCGCGCAGTTCACCCATGGCATGATCCACAACATGGAATACTCCGGCATCCCGGTGCGCACCCTGCTGAACGAGGCGGGCTGGTCCGGCGAAGTCGAGGGCAAGTGGCTCTATGTCGAGGGCGCCGACGCCTCGTCCAACGGCCGCTCTATCCCGCTGGAGAAGGCGCTCGACGACTGCCTCGTGGCGATCAAGGCCAACGGCGAGGCGCTGCGCAAGGAGCACGGCTACCCGGCGCGCCTCGTGGTGCCCGGCTGGGAAGGCAACATGTGGGTCAAGTGGATCCGCCGCATGGAGATCATGGACGGTCCCGTCGAGAGCCGCGAGGAGACCTCGAAGTACACCGACACGCTGGCCGACGGCACCTCGCGCAAGTGGACCTGGGTGATGGACGCCAAGTCGGTGGTGACATCGCCGTCGCCGCAGGCCCCGATCACCCATGGCCACGGCCCGGTGGTGATCACCGGCATGGCCTGGACCGGGCACGGCAAGATCACCCGCGTCGATGTCTCCAAAGACGGCGGCAAGACGTGGGAAACCGCCCGTCTGGCCGCAGATTCCGGCGACAAGGCGCTGGTGCGCTTCTATCTCGACACCGAATGGAACGGCGAGGAATGGTTCCTGCAGAGCCGCGCCATGGACGAGACGGGTTATGTCCAGCCGACCAAGGCGCAGCTGCGCGAGGTGCGCGGACTGAACTCGATCTATCACAACAACTGCATCCAGACCTGGTGGGTGAAGCCGAACGGTGAGGCCGAAAATGTCGAAGTCTCTTAAGCTCTACGGCGGGACGCTGCTTGGCACCGCCGCGGTCCTCACGCTGGCGGTGAACTTTGCCGACCGCAATATCGCGACCTTCCCCGAGAACCCGCACCGGGTGAGCGCGCTGGCCACGCCCGCGCCCGAGCCTGCTGCAGGGGGCGTCCTCGTGGGCACCGCCACCGCCGCCACCGCCGACGCCGATGCCCGGCTGGGCCTCGGCCGCGCCGCGCTGCCCGAGGAGGTCGCCGCCTGGAACATGGACGTGAGCCCGGACGGCACCGGGCTTCCCGACGGTTCCGGCGACGTCGCCACCGGCGAGAGCGTCTTCGAGGAGAACTGCGCCGTGTGCCACGGTTCCTTCGCCGAGGGCGTCGACAACTGGCCCAAGCTCGCGGGCGGCGACGGCACGCTCGCCGACGATGATCCGCTGAAGACGGTGGGGTCCTACTGGCCCCATCTCTCGACGGTCTGGGACTACGTGCACCGCTCCATGCCCTTCGGCAACGCGCAGACGCTGACCCCGGACGATGTCTACGCGATCACCGCCTACATCCTCTACTCGAACGATCTCGTGGACGACGAGTTCGTGCTCTCGAAGGACAATTTCGCCTCCTTCGAGATGCCCAACGCCGGCGGCTTCATCGTCGATGACCGGGCCGAGACCGAGTATCCGCAATGGCGCACCGAGCCCTGCATGGAGAACTGCAAGGAGAGCGTCGAGATCACCATGCGCGCCACCGTGCTCGACGTGACCCCGGACCACGGCGGAGGCGATGCGGCCGCGGCGGCGGAAGAGGCCGCGGCACCGGCTCCCGAAGCGGCCGCAGAGGTCGCGGCAGCGCCCGAGGCCGCTCCGGCCGAGGCCCCGCAGGAGGCCGTCGAGGTCGAGGAAGCAGGCGAGGTCGACGCGGCGCTTGCTGCCGAGGGCGAGAAGGTCTTCCGTAAGTGCAAGGCCTGCCACCAGGTCGGCGACGGCGCCACCAACCGCACCGGCCCGCTGCTGAACGGCATCGTCGGGCGCGAGATCGGGGCGGTCGACGGCTTCAAGTACTCCTCCACGCTCGAGGGCATGTCCGGCGTCTGGGACAGCGACGCGCTGCATGGCTTCCTCGCCGATCCGCGCGGCTACGCGAAGGGCACCAAGATGGCCTTTGCGGGTCTCAAGAAACCCGAGGACATCGACGCGGTGGTGGAATACCTGAAGACCTTCCCGTGACGCCCTGACCTGGCGTGACCTGAAATGACCTGACCACGCCGGCGCCTCTTCCCTGAGGCGCCGGTTTGCATTCCGTCCCGCCGGCCGCGCCCGCGCCCGGCTCGGGGCAGGGGACCCGGCTCCGGCGCTGGGCACTCCACCTTGCCGCCTTTCGCAAA
>NZ_JAATOS010000832.1:0-1048 GCF_011806505.1 Salipiger sp. HF18
CGGGCGAAGCCATGGACAAGAACCTGTACGACCTGCCCCCCGAGGAGCTGGCCGGCATCCCCACCGTCTGCGGCTCGCTGCGTGAAGCACTCGACGCCCTGGCCAACGACCACGAGTTCCTGCTGGCAGGCGACGTGTTCACCAAGAGCCAGATCGAAGGCTACATCGAGCTCAAGATGGAAGAACTCATCGCGTACGAGCACACGCCGCACCCGGTGGAATTCAAGATGTACTACAGCTGCTGATCCCTTCCGGATCGGACGGTTTTCGAAGGGCGCCCCGCGGGGCGCCCTTTTCCGTTTGTCGGCCCCCGCCCCAGGCCCGGCCCGCACCGGCCGCACGCCCGGCCACGCACCTCCGGCAATTCCTCTTTGACCGGCGCAATATGCGCGCTACCGTTCATTCCATGTCCCGCCTTCTGCTGAAAGCCGTCGCCGTCCTGGCCACAGCCATCACCTTCGCCGGGGGCGCCCAGGCCGCCACATGCGGCAACAACGCCGGCGGTTTCGAGGCGTGGAAACGCGAATTTGCAGCCGAGGCGCAGCGCGCCGGGGTTGGCCAGCGCGGCATCCAGGCGCTGATGAACGCCAGCTACTCGACCTCGACCATCGCCGCGGACCGCAACCAGAAGGGCGTGAAATACAGCCTCAACGACTTCATCCGCATCCGCCTCGGCTCGGTCGACGGGTTCGCCAAGACCGGCCGTGGCCGCGTCCAGCGCAACCCGCAGTTCTATGCCGCGATCGAGCAGCGCTATGGCGTGCCCGCCGGGATCCTCGTGTCGATCCACGGCATGGAGACGGGTTTCGGCCGCACCATGGGCAACGTGCCGGTGGTCTCGTCGATCTCGACCGTGGCCTATGACTGCCGCCGCTCGTCCTTCTTCACGCCGCACGCGCTGGCGGCGCTGCAGATGGTGGACCGCGGGATGCTGGCGCCAAACCAGAAGGGCGCCGCCCATGGCGAGCTCGGCCACACCCAGTTCCTGCCCGGCAACGCCCTGCGCTACGGCGTCGACGGCAACGGCGACGGCCGCGTCGATTTCTAC
>NZ_JAATOS010000833.1:0-1038 GCF_011806505.1 Salipiger sp. HF18
CGGATCCGCTGTCAGCCGCACTTCGGTGCCCCGCAGGCCGCGGTGAATGCCCGGCAGCTTGGCGATCACCGGCTCCAGTGCCGCGCCGTCTCCCTCGAAGTGCAGCAGCGTCACCTCGCCGAGCGCCTCGGTCAGCGCCACGGTGCCGGTGTAGACGCCTGCGTCCTCGGCGATGACGAAGTCCTCGGGCCGGATACCGACGTTGACCTTGAGCCCCATGTCGTCCGGCTCGGTCGCCACATCCGAGAGCGCGGTGCCCCCGCCCGGCAGCCGCACGGTGGTCCGGGGGCCGGTGCCGATCACCTCGCCCGGCAGCAGGTTCATCGCGGGAGAGCCGATGAATTGCGCCACGAATTCCGAGTTCGGGGTCTCGTAGAGCTCGAGCGGCGTGCCGACCTGCGCCACGCCCTTGTTGGCCAGCACCACGATGCGCGAGGCCAGCGTCATCGCCTCGACCTGATCGTGGGTGACGTAGATCATCGTGCGCTCGGGCATCTGCTCCTTGAGCTGGGCGATCTCGATGCGCGTCGCCACCCGCAGCGCCGCGTCGAGGTTCGAGAGCGGCTCGTCGAAGAGATAGACCTTGGGATCGCGCACGATGGCGCGCCCGATGGCGACCCGCTGCCGCTGACCGCCCGAGAGCGCCTTGGGCAGGCGGTCAAGATAGGGCTCGAGCTGCAGCATCTTGGCGGCGCGCTGCACCGAGGCCTCGATCTCGTCCTTGGACTTCTTCGCGATCTGCAGCGCAAAGGCCATGTTGTCGCGCACGGTCATGTGCGGATAGAGCGCGTAGCTCTGGAACACCATGGCGATGCCGCGCTGCGCGGGCGGCACGTCGTTGACCAGCTGCCCGTCGATCTCGAGCGTGCCCGTCGTAATCTTCTCGAGCCCCGCGATCATTCGCAACAGCGTGGACTTGCCACAGCCCGAGGGGCCGACGAAGACGATCAGCTCGCCCGCCGTGATGTCGAGGTCGATGTGCTTCAGCACTTCGACCGTACCGCCGTAGGTCTTGCCGACGTCCTTGAGTTTCAGGTC
>NZ_JAATOS010000834.1:0-1038 GCF_011806505.1 Salipiger sp. HF18
TCTGCGTGCTGGCCATCGCCATCCACAACTTCCCCGAGGGCATGGCCATCGGGGTGGCCTTCGGCGTCGACCAGTCCAACGGCATCTCGGTGATGACCGGCATCTCGCTGCAGGACATCCCCGAGGGGCTGGCGGTGGCGGTGGCGCTGGTGGGGCTCGGCTACAACCGGCGCAAGGCGCTGTTCTACACCGCGCTCACCGGTCTGGTGGAGCCGGGGGGGGCGCTGCTGGGGGTGATCGCGGTGTCGGTGAGCAGCCACCTGCTGCCCTGGGGGCTGACCTTCGCCGCCGGTGCCATGCTCTTCATCATCAGCCACGAGATCGTGCCCGAAACCCACCGCAACGGCCACCAGAACAGGGCCACCACGGGGCTCATCTTCGGGCTTATCCTGATGATGTTCCTCGACGTGACGCTCGGCTGACGGCGGCTGCGGGCGCCGCCCGTGGCGTTTCCTTTTGCCACGGCCTCTGTTATGGACGGGAGGCTGAAGCAAGGAGGCACACATGGCCTGGAAAGTGTTCATCGACGGCGAAGCCGGAACCACGGGGTTGCAGATCCGCGAGCGGCTCGAAGCCCGCGCGGACATCGCGCTGGTGCAGGTCGCCCATGAACGCCGAAAGGACGCGGGCGCCCGCTCCGAGGCGCTGGCCGAGGCCGATGTCGCCATCCTCTGCCTGCCCGACGACGCCGCGCGCCAGACCGTGACGCTGGCCGAGCCGCACGGCACCCGCATCATCGACGCCTCGACCGCGCACCGCGTCGCCGACGGCTGGACCTTCGGCTTCGCCGAGATGGCGAAGGGCCAGCGCGAGGCCATCGCCTCGGCGCGGCTGGTCTCCAACCCCGGCTGCTGGTCGACCTGTGCCATCGCGCTGATCCGCCCGCTGGTCGAGGCCGGCATCCTCGCGCCCGACGCGGCGCCGGCGATCTCGGGCGTCTCGGGCTACAGCGGCGGCGGCAAGGCGATGATCGCCGAGTTCGAGAGCGGCGAGAGCAGCGGCAGCTTCCTCTACGCCGCCAGCCAGGGGCACAAGCAC
>NZ_JAATOS010000835.1:0-1036 GCF_011806505.1 Salipiger sp. HF18
AGGTGCTGGACGAGGTGGTCTGACCTTTGCCGGGCCCGCGCGTGTTGGTACGCGCGGGCCTGGTTTTCAGGTCGTGGGTCCGCGTGGTGGGCCTGGAGGGGGCGCTGCCCCCGTCCGCTGACGCGGACTCCCCCGGAGTTTGCCGGGCAAGATGAAGGATCAGTCTTCGGGACGGTCCCGTTCGTGCCGCGCGCGGAGCGGGAAGGGCGGCAGCCAGCGTTCGCGGCGGATGGTCCAGAGCTCGTAGTCCGGGGTGAACTGGTCGGGGGCGTCGAGGCTGCCGAGGTGAAGCTCGATCTCGTCCCCGGTGCGCGAGAACACCGACGAGCCGCAGCGCGGGCAGAAGTGGCGACGGAGGTATTCGCCGGTCTCTCCCACGACGGTCACGGCGCTTTCCGGGTAGATCGCCGCGGCGAAGAACAGCGCGCCATGGTGCTTGCGGCAGTCGAGGCAGTGGCAGATGCCGACCCGGTCGGGCTGGCCGGTGGCGGTGACGCGCACGGCGCCGCAGAGGCAGCCGCCTTCGACCGTTGGGGTGTCGGGGGTGTCTGCCATGGCCTCAGCCCTTGGCCCCGAGTCCGAGTTGCATCAGCGTCTTGCGCACCGGGGTGACGCCGTAGAGCGCGTCGAGCGCCTTGGCGCGGGCGTCGCGCAGCAGCGGCGCCGAGAGCATCGAGGTGCGGTTCAGCAGCGTGATGCCGGCGACGCGGGCGCGTACGTCGAGAATGCGCTTGCGGTGGTAGCTCTCGAGCATCTGCCGGTCGCCGAGGCGTTCGGGCGTGGCGGTGGCGAGGTCGTGCAGGGTCGCCATGTCGTTGAGCGACATGTTGAGACCCTGCGCGCCGATCGGCGGCACCACGTGGGCGGCCTCGGCCACCAGCGCCAGCCTTTCGCCGCAGAGCGTCTCGGCATGCTGGGCGATGATCGGCCAGAGGGTGCGCTGCGAGGCCAGCGTCAGCGGGCCGAAGAGGTGGCAGGAGCGCTCGGACATCGCCGCCTCGAGTGTCGGCGTGTCGAGCCGGAACAGCGCCTCGGC
>NZ_JAATOS010000836.1:0-1035 GCF_011806505.1 Salipiger sp. HF18
GCTCGGCCACCTCGCGCTGGAACATCAGCGTGAGCGTCTGCCAGAACGGCGGCCAGCTTTCCGGCGTCAGCCAGCGCACCAGAAGTTCGGTGCCGACGTTGTAGGGCAGGTTGGCGCAGATCGCGATCGGCGGTGTCAGGTGCTGCAGCGGATCGACCTGCAACGCGTCGCCCTCGATCACCTCGAGCCGCCCGGGATAGGCGGCGGCGATCTCGGCCCGCGCCGGGAGGCAGCGCGCGTCCTTCTCGATGGCGAGAACCCGGCGCGCGCCCTCGGCCAGCAGCCCGCGGGTGAGCCCGCCCGGGCCCGGGCCGATCTCGAGCACGTCCATGCCTGCCAGATCGCCCGCCTGCCGCGCAATCTTGGCGGTGAGGTTCAGGTCGAGCAGGAAGTTCTGGCCCAGCGACTTCTTCGCCGACAGATCGTGGGTCGCGATCACCTCGCGCAGCGGGGGCAGCCCGTCGATGGCGCTCATGCGTGTGTTCCGGCGTCAAGGGTCTCTGGCGATGCGGGGGCAGCGGACCCGGCCATGCGCGACGCGAGGCGCAGCGCCTCGATGGTCGAGCGCGGGTTGGCGATGCCCTGTCCCGCGATTCCGAAGGCGGTGCCGTGATCGGGCGAGGTGCGCACGAAGGGCAGCCCCAGCGTCACGTTCACGCCGCGGTCGAAGGCCAGGGTCTTGATCGGGATCAGCGCCTGGTCGTGGTACATGCAGACCGCCGCATCATAGCCGGCGCGGGCCTCGGCGTGGAACATGGTGTCCGCGGGCAGCGGCCCGATCAGGCTCATGCCCTCGGCGCGGAGCTTGTCCAGCACCGGCACGATCAGCTCGATCTCCTCGCGGCCCATGCGCCCGCCTTCGCCGGCGTGGGGGTTGAGCCCCGCCACGGCAATGCGCGGCGCGGCAATGGCGAATTGGGTGACCAGCGCGTCGCGGGTGATGCGCAGCCGCTTTTCCAAGAGCTCCGCGGTCAGCGCCGCGGGCACCTCGGAGAGCGCGATGTGGATGGTGGCGGGCACCACGCGCAGCGCGTC
>NZ_JAATOS010000837.1:0-1028 GCF_011806505.1 Salipiger sp. HF18
CGCAGCCCGCCCCGGTCCGACGGACCGTCGGGGAAGACGTGTCCAAGGTGCGAATCGCCGTGGGTCGAGCGCACCTCGGTCCGGACCATGCCGTGGGTGGTGTCGCGCAGCTCCTGCACGTGGGCGGGCTCGATCGGCTTCACGAAGCTCGGCCAGCCGCAGCCCGACTCGTACTTGTCGGACGAAGCGAACAGCGGCTCGCCCGAGACGATGTCGACGTAGATCCCCGCCGCCTTGTTGTCGAGGTAACGCCCGCTGCCCGGCCGCTCGGTACCATTTTCCTGCGTCACGCGATACTGCTCCGCGTCGAGCGCCGCGATCGCGTCCGGATTGCGTTCATAGGTCGCCATGCCAAATCCTCCATGACCTGTTTGCCCATAAGATGGGTATTCGTGGCATCATTGCAAAGCCCGTTACGGCCCTCTGACCCTGCCGTGAAGTCCGGCGACATTCCGCCGGCCCCTGCGGCGGTCGCGGAACCGGCGGGGCGCCGCCCACCCCTGCCCCCTTGAACTGGCAAGGCTTCGCCGGAATCGGCGGCGCCCTCACGAGGGGGGATCCCGATCGCCGCCACGCTCCTTACATCTCTGTCGACGCATCGCAGCGTCGGCCGCAACGGATCGAAAAACATCAAGAAACGGATCAAAGGAGGATCGGCCATGACCATCCGCACGACCAGCATCGGGCTCGCCACCCTCGTCGCCATGTCCGTCTACGGCGCTGCCTTCGCGCAAAGCGCAAGCGACACCGACCTCACCGCGCAGGTGCGCGCGCAGGCCGAACCCGAGATCGAGATCACCGAGGTGCCCGAGACCTTGTCCGACCTCGTCGCCGGCCTCGACGGCAAGGGCGTCGCCATCCCGCTCACCGGCATCCCCGAGGACGCCGAGATCGAAACCCGCACCCTCAGCGAGCTCGACATGTCGGGCGGTGGCGGCAACAACGTCTCGGCGCTCGACAACGCGCTGTCACGGGCCCAGACCCGCCTCGACATGCTGCAGACCCAGATCGACGGCAGCGACGCGGTG
>NZ_JAATOS010000838.1:0-1027 GCF_011806505.1 Salipiger sp. HF18
TCGACCTCTGCAAAGTCTACATCCGCTCCGGAAGCGGGGGGAACGGCTGCATCTCGTTTCGTCGCGAGAAGTATATCGAATTCGGCGGTCCTGACGGCGGCGACGGTGGCGGCGGCGGTGACGTCTGGGCCGAGGCCGTGGACGGGCTCAACACGCTCATCGACTTCCGCTACCAGCAGCACTTCTTCGCCGAGAACGGCCGCCCCGGTGCGGGCCGCCAGCGCACCGGCAAGGACGGTGACGACATCGTGCTGCGCGTGCCCGTGGGCACCGAGATTCTCGACGAGGACGAAGAGACGGTGATCGCCGACCTCACCACGCTGGGCGAGCGCGTGCTGCTCGCGCGCGGGGGCAACGGCGGCTGGGGCAACCTGCACTTCAAATCCGCCACCAACCAGGCCCCGCGCCGCGCCAACCCCGGCCAGCCGGGCGTCGAGCGCACCATCTGGCTGCGTCTGAAGCTCATCGCCGACGTGGGCCTGCTGGGCTTGCCCAACGCCGGCAAGTCGACCTTCCTCGCCGCGACCTCGAACGCGCGGCCCAAGATCGCCGACTACCCGTTCACCACGCTGCACCCGAACCTCGGGGTGGTGGGTGTCGACGGGCGCGAATTCGTGGTGGCCGACATTCCCGGCCTGATCGAGGGCGCCCACGAGGGCCGGGGTCTGGGCGATCTGTTCCTCGGCCATGTCGAGCGCTGCGCGGTGCTGCTGCACCTCGTCGACGGCAGCTCGGGCTCGCTGCTCGAGGATTACGACACGATCATCAACGAGATCGAGCAATACGGGGCGGGCCTCGCCGAGAAGCCGCGCGTCACCGTGCTCAACAAGATCGACACGATGGACGACGAGGAACGCGCCTTCCTGCGCGATGAACTCGAGGCCCGGTCCGGCGGCAAGGTGCTGCTGATGTCCGGCGCATCGGGCGAGGGCACCACCGAGGTGCTGCGCGCGCTGCGGAGCTACATCGACGACAAGCGCCTGCGCGCCGCGCCCGAGGACGACACCCAATGGCAACCCTGAGCTCT
>NZ_JAATOS010000839.1:0-1026 GCF_011806505.1 Salipiger sp. HF18
CGACGCTGTCGGCCCTCCGTGTAATCGCGTGGCGTTGCGGCCGGGCCCCTATCTTGATGGGGTCATACAATATCGCCAAACCATCATATGATAAGAAATCTGCGCTGTAATAAATCTGACAGATCAGGCGCGGGGGATGGGGGCGGATGCTGACCGGCGGCAGATCTGCAGGCAGCGCTGCGGAGCGGCTTGCTTGACGAACGGGTTTCGAGATACTATCTAGCCAGATAGCTAGACAGGAGAGACTCCCATGCTGACCCTGCAAGATGCCAAGAACCGCTTCAGCGCGGTGGTGGACGCGGCGCTCGCCGGCCGTCCGCAGGAGGTCTCGCGCCGGGGCAAGCCCGCCGTCGTGGTGGTGTCGGCCGAGGAATACCACCGGCTGGTCCACGCCGCGCAGGCCCGCCGCGAGAGCTTTGCCGACCACCTTATGGCCTTCCCGGGCGAAGAGTTGCCCCGGGCCGAAGTCGCGCCGCGGAACGTCACCTTTTGATCCACATCCTCGACACCAACGTGATCTCGGCAGTGCGTCGGGCCGACCGTGCGCCGCAGGTCGCCCGCTGGCTGGGCGCGCAGGCCGAGACCGACCTCTATCTCAGTGTGGTGACGCTGGGCGAGATCGAGCGTGGCATCCGCCTGCAGGAGCCGCGCAACCCCGATTTCGCCCGTGACCTGCGGCTCTGGCTCGAGCGCACGGTGACGGTCTTCGCCGACCGGCTGCTCGCGTTCGACGCCGCGGATGCGATGATCTGGGGGGAGCTCTCGGCGCGGCTCGGTCACAACGGAGCGGACCTGATGATCGCCGCGCAGGCACTGGCGCGCGACGCCTCCGTGGTCACCGGCAATGTCTCGGATTTCGAGCCCACGGGCGCGCGGGTGGTGAACCCGTTCGCCTGACGCGGCGTTGGGGCTCAGCTGGCGGCGATCCCTGCGCCGGCGCGCTCGGCGAAGCGGTCGAAGAGATCCTCGGCCCCCATCTGACCGCCCTTGAGCAGGATGCGCATCCGGTCCCGGCGCGGGTCGGGA
>NZ_JAATOS010000840.1:0-1022 GCF_011806505.1 Salipiger sp. HF18
TTCCCCGACAGCGAGAACCCGGTCTGGACCGATCCCGACGGCGGCATCGTCGGCAACACCAACAACAAGATCATCGACCGCCCCTTCCCCGCCCACGTCAGCTTTGACTGGGGCGACAGCCAGCGCGTGATGCGCTGGAGCCAGCTCATGCAGGGGCGGCAGGTGCACACCCGCGACAGCTTCATCGAGGCGCAGCTCGACACCGTGTCGCCGGCGGCGCGCACCCTGCTGCCGCTCATCGGTCGCGACCTGTGGTTCACCGGCGAGGCCGCGCCCGAGGGCACGCCCGAGCGTCAGCGCCAGCGTGCGCTCGAGCTGCTGGCCGACTGGAACGGCGAGATGAACGAGCACCTGCCCGAGCCGCTGATCTACGCCGCCTGGGTCCGGGCCCTGCAGGAGCGCCTGATTCGGGACGAGCTCGGCCCGCTAGCCGACGCCTACAGCCACGTCGAGCCGCTGTTCATCGAGCGCGTGTACCGCGACGTGGACGGCGCCAGCGCGTGGTGCGACGTGATCCGCTCGGTCGCGGTCGAGAGCTGCTCGGATATTGCCCGCATGGCGCTCGACGATGCGCTGGTGTGGATCTCCGAGCGCTACGGCACCGCGCTCGAGAGCCTGCGCTGGGGCGATGCGCACCAGGCGCTGCACCGGCACATGGTGCTGGGCGACATCCCGGTGCTGCGCTACTTCACCAACATCCGGCAGGCGACCTCGGGCGGCGACTTCACGCTCGAGCGCGGGCGCACCTCGGGCACCGATCCCGACCCGTTCACCAGCGTGCACGGCGCCACCTACCGCGGCGTCTACGATTTCGCCGACCCGGATTCCTCGGTCTTCATCACCTCGACCGGCCAGAGCGGCCACCTGCTGTCGCGGCACTACGACGACCTCGGCACGCTGTGGCGGCGCGGCGAATACATCCCCATGTCGCTCGACGAGGACCTGGCACGGGCGGCCTCGATCGGCGTCACGCGGCTGCTCAGGGAGTAACGCCGGGGATGAGGGACGAGACCCATCTCGAC
>NZ_JAATOS010000841.1:0-1014 GCF_011806505.1 Salipiger sp. HF18
CAGGTGCTGGAGGCGGCGCAGGCCTATCGCGGCATGAACCACACCGGCAACCTGTGGATGACAATCGTGGTGCTGGCGCTGGCGCTCGGCGGCCTTGCCTGGGCCGTTCGCGAGACCACTCTCGAGTTCCGCGCCCGCAACGCGGTCGAGGGTGGGGTGCGCTTCCTGCTGCTGGCCGCCGCCTCGATCGCGATCCTGACCACCATCGGCATCGTACTGTCGCTGATCGGCAATACCGTGCGCTTCTTCGACCTCTACTCGGTCTCGAAGTTCTTCGGCTCCTTCACATGGTCGCCGTCCTTCGGCGGCGGATCCGAGCTTGGCATCTGGCCGCTGCTCTGGGGCACGTTCTACATCTCGATCATCGCGCTCATCGTGGCGGTGCCGATCGGGCTCTTCGCGGCGGTCTACCTGTCGGAATACGCCAGTCCCCGGATGCGGGCCTGGGCCAAGCCGCTGCTCGAGGTGCTCGCAGGCATCCCGACCATCGTCTACGGTCTCTTCGCGCTGCTCACCGTCGGTCCGCTCCTGCTCACGGTCTTCGGCCGCGACGGGCTGGGCTGGATGCAGGCGGGCACCGCCGTGATGACCGCGGGCGTGGTCATGGGCATCATGCTCATCCCCTTCGTCAGCTCGCTTTCGGACGACATCATCAACGCGGTGCCGCAGTCGCTGCGCGATGGTTCCTACGGCCTTGGTGCGACGCATTCCGAGACCATCAAGCAGGTGATCCTGCCTGCGGCGCTTCCGGGCATCGTCGGCGCCATCCTGCTCGCTGCCAGCCGCGCCATCGGCGAGACGATGATCGTTGTGATGGGGGCAGGGGCCGCGGCCCGGCTCTCGCTCAACCCCTTCGACGCCATGACCACCGTGACCGCCAAGATCGTGTCGCAGCTGACCGGTGACGCGGACTTCGCCTCGCCCGAGGCGCTGGTGGCCTTCGCCCTCGGCATGACGCTCTTCGTCATGACGCTGGGGCTCAACATCTTCGCACTCTACATCGTGCGCAAATAC
>NZ_JAATOS010000084.1:0-13284 GCF_011806505.1 Salipiger sp. HF18
CCTGACCCTCTGCGGCCTCCCCGTGCCGCCCCACGTCGCCGCAGCGACCAAGAACAGCCGCTACAACGCCCGCGTCTTCCTGGCGCCGTACTGGGACGAGATCTTCACACAGGACACCGAACGCAAGCAAACCCGCGCTGCGGCCGAAGCGAGATGCGCCGTCATGCGGGAGACCTACACCGCCCTCGGATACCAAATCACGGAGCTGCCGCGCACCGACATCGCATCACGCGCCGACTTTGTCTCTGCGCAACTAGCGCTCTGACCGGATTCTCCAGATGGACGGAGAACCTACTGAAGCGGACCAACCGTCATAGCTTGTAAGACTCGCGCGAAATGACAGCACATGGTAGGTCACTTTGGTACGTGACGGCTATTGAAGGGTATGTACTTGAAAGTTTCGCGCGATCACTTCTTGAGGGCAGCTCTTGAAATTGGCCAGAGTGGCGAAAACGATACTCTCCCATATGATATTGATGCTGGGTTTATTCGGGACCGGGCTGAGGAATTCGCAGATATATGCTATACCCTTTTCCAAAAAATTGATGGGAAGAGCATCGATAAGGCAAAAGGATATTTGAACGAACTGACGGTAGTCGCTGAACGACTACTAGCGCCATCTGGCGCCAATGGGTTCCGGATCACGACGAAAATTCATCCATTTTGGAACCTATACTTGAATGGCCTTGGCCTCGCTATTGCAGAGGCGAATGAACCCAATCGCAACGATCGGGTGCACTCCTACAGGTTGGGAGGCGAAGCACCTGCCTTCTTTGATCGAACCCGGTCTTGGCGAACCTACAAGGAAGCGACCCTCAAAGAAGGGGCATTACAGAAAGAAGGAAGCGTGGTCGTTCAGACTGACATTTCCAGTTTTTACGAGCACATCTACCACCACCGGCTCGAGAACGTAGTCAAGGATCTGGGCGAAGCAAACTCTACCGTGGCCTTGCAGATTGATCGCATCTTGAGCAAACTCGCAGCCGGTCGATCATTCGGGCTCCCGGTTGGGGGCCAATGTGCGCGCGTCCTCGCTGAAGCTATGATGACGCCGATCGACCGATCGCTGTCTGATGCCGGCATCGTCTGGCATCGATACGTCGATGACTTCACGCTTATTTGTGAATCACGCCAGCATGCCTATGAGGCGCTGTCGGTGTTGTCACATGCGCTTGCCGATTATGGCCTCTCGCTGAACCGCACGAAGACTACGACATTGAGTGCGAAGCACTATACCGACTATGTAGCGGCGCAACTCGGCGAAGGTGAAGATGCCAGTGCCGATCTGAGGGAACTCGACTTGCACTTCGATCCTTATTCCGACACAGCGCAAAAGGAGTACGAACAACTCAAAGAGTTGTTTAAGAAAATTGATGTTCAATTCCTCATTGATCTCGAAAAGGAAAAATCTCAGCCAGATAACTTTGTCGTCACGCAAATTAGTCGGGCGCTGAAGTTTCAAGAACCAAAAGTCGCGGCCCAGCTCTGCGAAACACTTTTGGATGTAAGGAACCTTGACTCGTTTCGCGCGTCCTGGTCCAAGATTATGCGTGGCGTCTACTCGGTCCGGGCAAACGGTGAATTTTCCGATTTCCATGCTCAAATAGATCAACTTCTCGATCGAGTGATAGTTTCTGCTCCACACTTGCTCATGCCGGAAGCCAACCTGCTGCACTTCTTGCGCACCATCCGTTTCACGCGAACAGATGCTCGTGGACCATTTGTTAGAAAAACCTACGACCGCAGCTCGTCAACAGCGGTCCGGAGGGCTTGTATCGACTGTTGGCATCATTGGCCCGATCGCACTGGATTTAATTATGTGCGCAACAAATGGCAAAATTTGACACCCGATGAGCAACGGATTTTCTGGCTGGCAGCTGGGAATTTTGGAGATGAAGGTAAGCATGCGCGTCAACAGCTCCGCGGATCACTCGCTCAATCTTGGCGCCTAGGCTTCGAACCTGAGGAGGGACCAACATTTGCCGCATCCTACCGAGAATGGGTGAAAGATGGCGCTTAACCGACTTCCCTTTCGCGATCCTAGGACGGTAGCGAGAGACATTCCCGGCGTCCTCGATGCCCTTTTCCCTCGGCTCAGTGGAAGCCTGGTGGCGGCGTTAAATCGGGATGCATTCTATTACCCTGGCTTGGACCCAGTGCCCGGCGAGCTGGTGGAGCAGAGCCGACTTCAAAAGGCCATGCTTTTTGAATTGGCGGTAGCTCGAGCTGAACTCATTCTTTCCGATAAAACAGAGCCCGAGTGGGCCGAGTGTCTTGCCATTGCTCTGGAACGGCAGAGCCGACACTACGATGCTCAGAAGCTCGACGGAATCGAAGAAAGCGACAGGAAGGTTGCCGAGCATGCAGCTCGAAACCTAGTTTCGATGCTAAGGCGCACCTCCAGAGCGCATGATTTCCCGATCGTGCGGAGCCCCGTTATTCCGGGAATGGGCTGGATTGCCTCGGGAACCGGTGACTTCGCTATTGGCAAAGTCTTGGTTGAGGTGAAGCACACAGCTCGAAACTTCATCGCAGGCGACTTCCGGCAAGTCTTGATGTATTGGCTTTTAAAGTACGCGAGTGCGATCGAAAGCGATGATGAAGTCTGGACGGAATGTTTGCTCCTGAACCCCCCGGCGGAACTCTGGTCTCGCCATCAATTTTGACAATTTGCTTCATTCCGCCTCCTCGAACTCCAATAGAGTAGAGCTTTGTGAGGCGCTGCGTTCGATTGTCGAGCATGAGATAGTTCGAAGGTAGGAACTTCATCATCCAAACTGCCTTCAAATTGCTGCGGCGCGATGCGTCAGCGCAGTCGTCCAGCCGAGCTGAGCGAAGGTCTTCTTCCGACCTGGTCGCGTATCCGAGCGTCGTCCGCTCCGGGCTGGAACCGGTCATGCGGCAGCGCGGCGTGCTGGACGCCCTTGGTCAGCGGTCTGCCCGGCAGGGACGGCCCGAAGCTATCCTTCGCGCTCGCAGCAGCTGACGCCAAGCGCCGACATGAAGGGGCCCACAGCGGACGATCGCCATGCATCGCAAGAAAGTTGTGCTATGCGTAGTTAGTGACCTTGGCTTATCCATGCCAAGATTGCAACATTACAGCAGTAGGATCAGCTGTAGCCAAAAGGCTCTCTAAATGTAGTTGCGGGGTATTGTTTTGACGCGAATAATCGACTTGGAAGCTTCTGAAGCAAAGACTTACCTCGAAAAACCGGAATGCTACTTCCGGTCGGATTTCCCCCCATATATCAGCTTTGAAGATATTTTAAAGGATACTGCAGAGGTCCTGGGTGGAGACACCTACCTCGCCTTTCAGAAGTCTAAGCCCGACCGTGCAGTTGATATGTCTGGCGTCAACTATGAACTTCTAAGCACCAAAGATGGTCGCTTTGCCTGGCGACCGTTCGAGCTCATTCATCCAGCCATCTACATTACGCTAGTTAAGATCTTCTGCGAAGAAGAAAATTGGAAATTGCTGCAAGACCGATTCAAGCTACTTCACTCAGGTGTAGTGGAATGCACCAGCTTTCCCATGGCATCCAATGGTGAAGATAAACATGATGCTGTTCAAGTTCGCAATTGGTGGCTGCGATATGAGCAACGCTCGTTAGAGCTATCAATGAGCTACACACACCTACTGAAGACTGATGTCTCTAATTGCTATGGATCGCTCTACACTCACAGTATTGCATGGGCCCTGCACGGATACGAGGCCGCCAAAGCAGCCCAAAATGACAAAAGCTTGCTTGGAAATCAGATCGATTTTCACATTCGCAATAGCCGCTACGGCCAGACGAATGGAATCACCCAAGGCTCTGTTCTAATGGACATTGTCGCCGAACTAGTTCTGGCGTACGTTGATCACCTAATAACCAATAAGCTCAGCGGAGAAAAGGACTTCCATATCCTTAGGTATCGCGACGATTACAGTATCTTCACACTGAACGATCAGCGAGCATCAGAGATCGTCAGAGTAATTAGTGACTGCCTAAGAGAGGTTGGAATGCAGCTCGGCGCAGCGAAAACTTCTGTAAACAGCAATATCATTGAAGGTGCGATCAAGCCCGAAAAGCTGGCAGGTGTACAGCTCGAGGACATGGATATCACCCAAGCCAAGACCGTTCAGAAGCAGCTTCTGCGACTACATGCTTTTGCTCGCCTCTACCCCAACACTGGCGCAATCAAGCGGCTAGCAGATAGCGCATTCCAAAAGATATCGAAGATCACCGAGCCTCCCGAAGATCTGCGCGTACAAGTGGCGATTGCTTGTGATATCGCGGTGGTTTCTCCTGGTGCGTTCCCTGCCATATCTGGCATTCTTGCCAAACTGATTTCACTCGCACCAGAACCGGACCGCCCGGAAATGTGGAGCAGCGTAGCAGATAAGATGACTTGGATACCGCATAACGGCCATCTCGAGGTTTGGCTACAGAGAGTCACGAAGGCGAAAGGTGTCGGACTATCTTTTGAAAGCACAGAGCCGATTTGCAAAATTGTCAACGGCGAGTCTGTCCAACTTTGGAATAACGATTGGATTAGCAGCCAAGACCTACTTCTGGCCCTTGATGTTTCTAAAATCGTTGTCAGCAGCCCGGGAGACCTCGACCCAGTTCCAGATACAGATGAGCTTTCGCTTTTCCGCGAGTACGCCGAATTCTCCTAATCACGCTGCGGCTAAGCAAGCTCGTGTCAGCCTCTTTGAAGGTCGGTTCGCTACCGTTCGCCTAGGACGCAGCGAAGGACGCCTTCCCGCCCATCATGCCCAAGGAGGCCTCGGCTCTTTCGTTTATTGAGCCGAGCATAAAGGGCTTTGAGGCGCGATCATCAGTGTTTCATACCCCGCCTCGCCAGCGTGCGATAGACGGTTGGCCGCGAGACGGAAAAAACCTCGGCCAAGTCCGACACCGAATACTCCCCAGTTGCGTGCATCCGTGTCAGTTCCTCGGCTTGTCGGTCGGAGAGCTTTGGCTTCGTGCCCCTCAGCTTCCCTTTGGCGCGGGCAATCGCCATGCCCTCGCGGGTGCGAAGCCGGATTAGGTCGGCTTCGAACTCGGCGAAGGTCGCCAGTACGTTGAAGAACATCCGTCCCATCGGATCGGTGGGGTCGTAGACTGTGCCTGCTAGTGCGAGCCGTACCCCGCGCTCAGCTAGCCCGTCGGCGATGTCGCGTGCGTCCGGCACCGAGCGGGCCAGCCGGTCAAGCTTGGGCACCACAAGTGTGTCGCCCGCCCGCACGGCTGCGAGCGCTTGGGCAAGCCCGGGCCGGTCGCGGTTGCGGCCGGTCAACCCATGGTCGGTGTAGATGCGCTCGGAGGCGACGCCAAGAATTTCCAGCGCCGCGCGCTGCGCGGCGAGGTCCTGAGCGTCGGTGGAGCAGCGGGCATAGCCAATACGGAGGTTTGTCATGGGGCAAGTGTAACTCAAGAGCCCCCTTCAGCGATAAACAAACCGTACCATCCTATCGAGACATGATTTCCCCAACAGCAGAAGGAGCGCGAGGCGAAATCAAAGTGTCCGTTGAACGATCCCCATACGGACGCGAGTAAGCCGATTAACCAGGGCAGCACGATCCATGCCGGGACTGCGGGACGTCTAGCGGAAACGGGCGGAAGGCGGACATTTGCGGCAAGAGCGAGCTCTGACGCGAAGATTACCGAAAGCGGACGTTCCCAAACGAATAAGTCATCATCTACTTGCCAACAACCAAGAGCCCCTCACGTTCAATGCAAGTCTAGTTTGGTCCGTGCTATTGGAGGAATGCTCCTGTGTGATGGGCAGTTACTCAAGAGCGCGGATTGCACAGAATAGATGATCCTTAGCTGAGAAGTGCCCGTAAGTTTTCGTTAAGCCATACGTCCACCTCGTCATGCTCCAAGCTGAACAGCTTTGCCAGGCCGTCTCGCGCGGGCTTCACGTCAGCTGGCGCTCCGTCACTCGATTCTCCACGAGTGAAAGGACCGTCTGTTTCCGTCAGAATACGCCCCCTCGGGAGTGAATGTACAAGCTTTGCAGATCGATCGTTGCGTAGCATTTCGGCATTGATTGAGAAGTAACATCCCATCTCTGCGGCCCGGCGTGCCTCTGCAGCGGAGCCGGTGAACCAATGAAGCACTACGCGGCTACTCCCGACGGGTAGTTTTGCCTCAATCATATCGAGGACAACTTTCGCGCAGCGGACACTATGGACCGAGATTATCTTGTCGCCAGCGATAGCACATGCACTCAAGACTTCTGCGAAGACGGACTTCTGCTGTTCGAACGAGCTATAAAACCGTCGTCCCGCGTCCAAACCGACTTCACCCACATATCGCGTTGACGAGAGATACTCTTTCCAAATCAGGAGTTCTTGTGCGCGCTCGGCGACGAGCTGCGGATGTAGTCCGAGTGCGGCCCTTACATATTTCGTGCGATCCGCCAATTCCTTGTTGCGCGGGAAGGCTTTCGGCGTCGTTGTCACAGTTAGTGTGAAGACGCGCTCCCGTTCTCGTTGCGCTACCGCTGCAGCATGATCGGGGTAGAGGTCAAGGTGGCAATGGAAATCGACCAGTCGTGCGGTTCGGCTATAGGTCATGATGGTGCCGTCTTGACGCCGTCTAATATCTTGCCAACCTCCTCCAATCCTCGGCGATAGACGTCTGCATAGGAATCAATTCTGTCGGGATAGTCGGATAGTGGGCCGGGCTTGTGGATCAGCAGTCGCGCCACGTCGGGACGGCGTGCCAATCGGCCTAGCGCCAATTGGAATGATCGGACCTGCTGTCCTTTGGCTTGGCGCGTATCCAACGTACTTTCCTTAAGATCCTGGACGCCGTATTTGGTTGGGTCGCTCCCGTCGAGCGATGCTCTTCGGATCAGGCAGGGAAGGCAATAACCGCAATGCCCCTGCGGTTCTCCCTTCCACCGCGCTTTTGCAGGGGATGAACATGACAGTGAGTGTCCAGTAGCCGCGTCTAGGGCATCACGATTGGTGCATTCTTTCACCATCTCGCCTTTGGTTTTGTCCCAATAAGGATTAACTAGCTCGCCATCGATCCCGAGCGCGTCCAAGAGTTCGTTCCATCGAGCCATGTAGAAGGGATGCGTAGTGCGGGTGCTCAACGCGCCTAATCGCAGTCGATCAAGCGGAACGTTCAAGGCGATGAGGCCGTTCTCAGGCACGCGCATGACGAATTCCTTACCCATACCGGCGCCTGCTGCCACGCCCAGCGAGAAGAACAAAAAAGATCGCCCGCGCGTGGTGCTTTCGGACTCCACGCCGTCGATCAGCCCGTCCCCAAACGTCATCCAGATACGCAGTCGATCGAATGAGGTGTCCGGATACGCCGTCTTCAAGACCTCATAACACTCTTCCTGAGATTTGCTGACCGCACCTTCACCGGCATGGCTCACAAGCAAAGGCGCGCCACCCGCTTCGAGGGTGTCGATCGCGCCAATCAAACTGTCGAGGCCGCCGGAAAATAGATTGATCGCGTCGAACGGCACCGGGAGCAACGGTTTCGGCCGCGGCTTCGCAAGCGTTGCTTGGGCCGCGGGTCGTGCCCTGAAACCGATTTGCCACCGATCGCCCGTCAGGAAGTCGAGCGCGCGCTTTACGATACTCGCCGACCGGGTCCAGAGCTTCGGATCGCTGACCGGCACTACCAACCTGATCTCTCGCGACCAGCCATCTTGCGATTCCGTGCTCCGCGCGAGGCGCGTGTCGGAGGCATGAATGTGAGCGGCCAACACCATAAGATCGACCGCAACCTCGCTCGGTCCAAGGTTCAATTTCGCCATGTCTGATAGGGCGTAGCCGATCCCGTGTGCGAGACGATCGCCGACCAAGAGGTCGAGTTTCGACACGATCTCATCGCTGGCCGCAGGGATGCTGACGTCGTCCTCCGACCCGAAGTGGCCGATCAATAGGTGCCGTCTCATGCCTCGGCCTCGCTTTCTCCAAGTGCTTCGAGCATCTCGAAAGCCGCCTCATACACGCTGTCCACGAATCCTGAGATCTGATCTTGAGAGAGTGCGCCGATGTCGACCACTGCCGCATTTACCGCATCGCTCACGCCTCGCTGTATAAACTCCGACAATTGCGCCTCGATCCGTTCCACCGTCCGGGCATCGGATGGCATCGTCACGACCCGCGTGCCGATGTCGTTGCAAATGCGCGCCTCGATAGTGTGCGACGCGTAAAGCTCGAAGACCGTCTGGATCTGTTCGGATGTAAGACCATCAATATCGGTAATGCCTGCGTCTGCAAGATCGGCGATGGTCTCGATAAAAGCGTCACGGGCGATGCCTTCGTCGATCGATCCCCCGTCTGGGCAGATGTAATCCGCCAATCCGGCGAATATCTCTTCCACCGGACGACCAGCGAGGCTTTCGAGATTAAGCGATCGCAAAGCCTCTCGGACACCGTTCGCACGGGCATTTCCCAAAAAGCTGACGATGCCTGATGCAGTGCTGCGGGACGATCCCATGCGCCGTGCAGCGGACCCGGCACCGCCAGATGATCGCGACACATACTGTGACATCGCCCGACCGAGACTGCGTCTGTCGCTCCCACCCGAACCAGCGAACCGCGTGAAATTGCTACGCGCCGATCGAAACCTATCGCTGGTCGGGGCCGGAGCCACTGGCTGCCGATCCGGGGGCGCGGCGGGCGGCACTCCAGGAGTGGCTACAGACGCGTCGCCATTGGTTTCATCGGTGGGCGCGGCATCCCCCCCGGGCGCATCGCCATCGGCCCCACCATCGCCGTCGCCTTCCAGCCAACTCGGGACCAGAGGTGTGCCGCCCGACGCCCCTCCAAATGCATTCGACGTGCCCATCAGCGCCTCCTCTTGCTTGTGCGTGTCGCTGTGCTCGCGGCGGCCTTGAGGGTCGGGGACCCTTTCTCTGCCCAGTCGGCGAGGAGGCGGTCGAAGCGAGCAACAAACTCACTACCTTGGATCACCCCCGTCCAACCCGAAGCGACCCAGGGGCCGCAACGATCGGCAGGTAAGCTCTCGAGCATGTCGAGAAGATTCGTCTGCAGGATATCGTGTGCGCGAACGAGCACCGTCATTCCCGCCACACCGGCCGGCACAGTCTCAAACGAATCCCCGCCCATAATGCGGCCCCGCAGTTCTTCGAAGACTTGTCCCGCTTCGGCTGGCGCCAGCTGCCTCAACTCGCCCTCTTGGGCTTGGACCACGAGCTTCGAGCCCATCAGCTTTTCGACCACCGCGCTTAAGCGTCCGAGTACCGATGCAGCTCCGAAGTAGTCCTTCCGATCCTTCGCGACAAACAGATAGGGCCGTAGATCTTCCTCCCCGATCTTCGGAGACAGCTTCGCCCAAGACCGTATCACATCCGACCCTTTCCATTCGGCGAGCATTACGCTGTCCAGATCTGGTTCGGATTTGTTCCGAGAATTTTCCAAGCGCGAGCTTTCGGAACCCTTGGTGGTCTTCTTCTTCGGTTTCTCGGCAGATGGGTCATCGGCCTCTAAGCGTGCAAGATCATCACATCGTCCATGTTCATCCTTCGCCGCTGCCGTCGCGATCTGGTCGAACAAGCGCGACATGAAACGTTCCGCGAGCATGAGCTTCGCCAACACCGGCAGTCGTACATCACGACCAAACCCTCGGGCCTGCGCGGTCTGGTTGCGCAGAAGCAGGGTGTTCAGGAACCGCTTTATCTGTCGCGGATTGCCCTGCGTTCCGCTCGCGAGGATTGGACCGATCTGATCGCTGAGTGTCAGTGCGTTGGTCACCCCGGTGCTAAGGTCTCCCAGCGTCTCCTTCACCGTCGCCGCGTCAAGACCGCCCGCTTCCCACGGTCTCTCGAGCTGCTTTCGCGCAACCGCGATCAGCCTTCCGTAGTCTTCATGAGCTTCGCCGAGTTCCGCGCCGATCAGCAAGAGCGTCACATAGATGCGTGTCTCGGTCTCACCCAGAGCCGGTATCCTGAACGGTACCTGGATCAGCTTCTCGAGATAGTTGCGCGCGTAGTCGCGCGGACCCGTCGTATCGGGTAATTCGGGGAAATGCTTACGGACTGAATATTCGATCATGGCCTCGTCCGCCGCCACGATGAACGCCGTCCGATCTGTGAACACGAACAAGCGGACCGCCTCCAATGTCTCTATCGCAATGTCGGGCAGACACCGATCCAGATCGTCGATCAGCACGACGAGTTGCTTGACGTCGGCTTTATCCAGCAATTCATTGAAAGCATCCCGGAACGCCCCAATCTCTTCGGGCAGACGCTTCGATTCATCGGGCTTCAACAAGCCATCAATGCCGTTGACCACGGCATCGTAATTCTCCCTCGTCGCGAGCTCACCCGGATCGGCGAGAAGGCTCTTAACTCCGCCTACAGCTGCGCGTATCTGATCGGGTGTCGGGATCCCCGACAGGGCCGTGAAGGCCAGACCGCCTCCATGCCGCGCGACTTTGAGCCAGTCGATCCGCTTGAAGATATTCGTGACTGTCTCGGCCGCCTCGGTGCCGAGGGATCGCTGCTCGATCAGTTCGGTAACGATGCCCTCTATGAGCGCGATCTTCGCGTCCTCGAACCCCTGGAAACGCCAGCCGTTGAACTTGATGCAAAGGACGTCATCGTCGTCGCGAAGTGAGGCATCGATCATTTCCAAGATGCTCGATTTGCCCGCTCCCCAATCACCATGCACGCCGATCGTGACGGCCTCTTCGGGCCGCTTCGCGAGCAGATCGATAATCGTCTTGGCGATGGCCTCATTATTGAGGAGATCCACCTTCGTTTCGTTGTCGGTCAGAAGCAAACGGTGGCACCTCTCCAAAATACATGCGCAGATTGCGACGGCCAGTCCATCAACCTATAGAAGTTGGTTATCACGCAATCACAAAAAAGGGTAGATGACTACCTTCACTGGTGAAATGATCTCCTCATTCGACATCATAGGCGAGCAGGGCGTCGCAAATGCCCGGAAAATTTTTTCGGCCATGGGCTGTTTATTCTACGAAAGTCAGTCTTGGCTATGATGCAATGCGGCATTGCTCATCAAGACCATTTTTCGCAATGGGTCGGACGCGCTGGTCGCCACGCGAGCGGAGCCCCCGCTTACCGCGTCTGCTTCCTCCCGCGTAGCGGTCGCATCAGCCATAGTGCCGAACTCCGATTTTGCCGCCCGTTTGAAATCCGATAGGGCGAAGCGAAGATCGGTCGAGGTCCTCCAATGTTACGTGAAGCTTTGGGCATCATTCGATCAGTCACACTCACGGCTGCAGGGATGACCAATGACAATCCCTTTGGCACAGCCTAACTTGGCCACATGAATTCCTCTGATTGGTCCGACATAGAGAACGATGCAGTCGTGGCATCTTATTTCGAGATGCTCAGTGATGAGCTCTCGGGACGAAGCTACAACAAGGCGGCGCAGAACCGTGCACTGCAAGAGCAGACAGGGCGGAGCCGCGGCTCGATCGAGTTCAAGCTCTGCAATGTTTCGGCCGCTTTTGTCGGGCTAGGCCTGCCGATCATCAAGGGCTACCGGCCGCGGTTCAATTTCCAGATGTCGCTTGCAGAGGCTGCCTCGCGTTGGTTGGCGCTACACTCCGAGTGGGAGCTTGCCCTCCATCGCAAGGCGACAGCCGTGCTGGCAGAGCCACCCTCGCTCTTCGTAGGGATGGCACCTACGCTTCGAAACGCACCGCCACCCGAAGAGCTGGAGCAGATGCAACGGGTCGCGCGGCACTTTGATGTTGCAGGACGCGACAAGCGCAATCGGGCCTTGGGGCATGCGGGCGAAGAGCGTGTTTTTCACTACGAGCGCCAGATGCTCAAACAGCATGATCGGGACGACCTGGCCCGGCGTGTTCGCTGGGTCTCAAAGGAGGATGGCGACGGCGCGGGCTATGATATCGCGAGCTTCAGCCCGGAGGGGCGCGAACGTCTGATCGAGGTAAAGACGACCAATGGGTGGGAGCGTACACCATTCCACATCTCACGGAACGAATTGGAGGTCGCGGCCGAGCGCCGCGACGACTGGTATCTGTTCCGACTCTACGAATTCGCCCGCGCCCCTCAGGCCTTTGAACTGAGGCCGCCGCTCGACGCGCATGTCACCCTTACTGCCACCAACTTCCAGGCAAGTTTTCAATGACGCACAGCCACCGCATGTTCGTTCGCACGATCGGTATTGATTATTCGGGCGCTGAGACCGCCGAGGCTAGCCTGAAGGGCTTGAGGGTCTATGAAACCTTCGGCGACAGCGAGGCGTGCGAAGTCTTGCCTCCACCGGGACCCAAAAAATACTGGACCCGAAAAGGGCTGGCGGAGTGGCTACAGCAAGAGCTTGATGGTGCTCGTCCGACGATCGTCGGCATCGATCACGCCTTCTCTTTCCCAATGCGCTACTTCGAACGCCATGGATTGGAGCCGGATTGGCCAACCTTTCTCGACGATTTCTGCCGGCATTGGCCCACCGATCAACCTCACACCTATGTCGATTTCGTGCGGCTCGGGAATGTCGGCAATGGTGGCGCGAGGACAGGTGAACGGCGCTGGCGCCGACTGACGGAAGAAGCGACCGGTTCGGCCAAATCGGTATTCCACTTCGATGTGCAGGGCTCTGTCGCCAAGTCGACCCATGCGGGCATACCTTGGTTGAAGCGCATCCGGGCAGAGCGCCCCGAGCTACACTTCTGGCCCTCCGATGGATGGACCCCGGCTGCGGGCACGTCAGTGATCGCCGAGACCTACCCGAGGCTTTGGAGCTCCGCTTACCCCAAGGATGATCGAACCCCGGACCAGCATGATGCCTATGCGATTGCGCGCTGGCTACAGGAGGCTGATCAGCGCGGCGAGATCATTAACGCGCTGACGGCCCCGGAGCCTGAGCCGATTGCGGCTACGGGGCTAGTCGAGGGGTGGATCTTGGGAGCATCTTGGCCGCCACAGAAGATCAAGCGCGCACCACGCAAGAAGCGCACCGCTTCCGGGGGCAACACGACAGAGCCTGGCTTCATTAATCGCAACCTGCAGGAGGTCGTGACGCGCACCGACCTGCCCGGAAACGACCACAATCAGGTCACCTATATCTTGAGGTGCCAAAGCTGCGACCATCGGTACGGGGCAAACGGGTCTGATATTTTCCAGCGCCGTTGCCCCGTTTGTGGAGCCGGACGCCCAGGTCTCCCGATCAGCTAGGTAGCATCATGGTTTACGCGCAGCATGGCGGGCTGGGCCATAACAGCGCGAATGTCCGCGACCACCTCCTCGACATGAAGCGATCAATGTCACGCTCGGTCGGTGGTGCTCGATTTTTCATCGAGT
>NZ_JAATOS010000842.1:0-1011 GCF_011806505.1 Salipiger sp. HF18
CAGGGCAACGTCTGCGACAGCGATCCGACCCTTGCCATCGACCGCTACGAATACGTCCCGGAGCGGGGCATGTACGCCTCCGCCAACCGGCCGGAGCTGGTCGGCCGGCGCTACGACCTGCGCAACTGGTCGGTCGCCTTCGTCCATCCCATCACCTACTCGGAGTTCTGAGACATGATCCTGCAAATCCCTGCCGCCGACTTCGGCGCCGCCGCGCTCGGCGGCATCACCCGGGTGGTGAACGGCATGCCCGCCACTAACCTGCTGGGCCTCTACCTGTTCGAGGACGGCGCGGTCGACGACGAGGTGGGCATTGCCGTCGACTCGTCGGGCAACGGCAACCACGCGCTGACGCGCAGCGGCTGGCCGAACGCCGTGAAGACGGCCTACGGGGTGAAGACCCCGGACAACAACGGCTTGTGCTTCGTGACGCCGATCCCGCTCAACCCGGCGGGCCGGCAGCTGACCGCCTTCGTCTGCGGGGTCAACCATCTCGAGGGCAACAGCTCGGGCGACTACAACAACTGGATCGGCCAGTCGGTCACCGCGGACATGGACACGCCCGGCGCGCAGCATCCCAACGACGACGCCGTCGTGCTGAACTACGACGGCACGGGCACCCCCGGGCACTACCAGCTCTACGACAACGGCGGCACCATCCAGGGCGCGGCGACCACCGGCAGCGCGGGCCCGGTCACCTATGACCAGAACGGGGTCGCCGGCATCGACGTCGACGCGGTGGCGGGAGCGGTGAAACTGCACCAGCTCGGCTTCGCCATGGCGTCGCGCAGCGCCGCCGGCATCCCGGCCTTCTACGACGGCGCCACCGACCGCGGCTTCCTCTCCTTCGGCCCGTGGTCGCACGGCGCGACGCGCAGCGTGAACGACGTGATCGGGGAGGCCTACGCGGTGGCGATCTACGGCCGCACCTTCAGCGAGACCGAGGCGCAGACCTACATGCAGTATCTTGCCGATCGCGTCGCGCTCCGGGGCGTGACCTTCCCCTGATCT
>NZ_JAATOS010000843.1:0-1001 GCF_011806505.1 Salipiger sp. HF18
TGGGTCGACATCGTGACGCCCGTGCCGATGAACACCACCACCCGGATGCGGTTCCACCCGGGCGAGGACAAGTCAGTGCTCACCAGCCCCTACGCCGAGGCCGCGCGGCTTCTGGCGGAGCTCGAGCTCGGCTGAGCCACGGCGCCTCCTCTCGGGGAGGCGCGCCACATCCTGCCGCCTCTTCGCGGGGAGGCGCGCCAAGCCCCACTGCCGGTGACAAATGCGGCGCCCTGCGGTTGCGCTGACAGTTCCGCAACGCTCTTGGCGGCATCGGTCTCAGCCGCCTTGCCCCGTCCTGCCACATTGCCTATTCAGGCCGAAAGACAGGGGGTTCCATGCGTATTCTGATCACCAATGACGACGGCATCAGCGCCCCCGGGCTGAAGGTGCTCGAGGCCATCGCCGCCGATATCGCTGGCCCCGAGGGCGAGGTCTGGACCGTTGCCCCGGCCTTCGAGCAATCGGGCGTCGCCCATTGCATCAGCTACACCCACCCGATGATGGTCACCGAGATGGGCCCGCGCCGCTGGGCGGCCGAGGGCAGTCCCGCCGATTGCGTGCTCGCGGGCATCCATGACGTCATGTCCGACACGGCGCCGGATCTCGTGCTTTCGGGCGTGAACCGCGGCAACAACTCGGCCGAGAACGCGCTCTACTCGGGCACGCTGGGCGGCGCGATGGAGGGCTCGCTGCAGGGCATCCCCAGCATCGCCCTGTCTCAGTTCCTCGGGCCGGAGACCCACGATCTGCCGACTCCCTTCGAGGCCTCCGCCACCCATGGCGCCGAGGTCATTCGCCGGATCCTCGCGCTGACGCCCGCAAGTGGCGGCGACTACCCGCTGTTCTGGAACGTGAACTTCCCGCCGGTGCCCGCCGCGCGGGTGAAGGGCACGCGGATGGTACCGCAGGGCAAGCGCCGCGGCACCTGCTTCACCACCGAGCCGCATCTCTCGCCCTCGGGGCGCCGCTTCCTGTGGATCCGTGGCGGCGACCAACGCGTC
>NZ_JAATOS010000844.1:0-997 GCF_011806505.1 Salipiger sp. HF18
GCTTCCACGAGGCCATCAAGGCCGGGGCGCGCAACACCATCCTCGCGGGCACGCTCGACGAGCTGAACCTGCGCACCTCTTCGTGGCGCGCCGCCAACTTCGTCGAGAACCGGCGGCGGCTCTCGACCTCGCGGGCGGAACACCGCGCCATCGCCGACGCCATCCTCGAACAGGATGCCGAGGCCACGCGGCGGCTGATGCGCAGCCACGTCGCATCTTCCTACGTGGTGCTGGTCGATCTGCTCGCCCGGCGCCTTCCCTAGCTTTCCAAGGGCCGCGCGCCCGCATGTATCGACCGGAGACCCCTATGCCCGACCTGACGCTCCTGCTTGAACTGCTGGCCTTCCTCGTGGTGATCGGGGCATTTGCCGGCGTGCTGGCGGGGCTGCTCGGGGTGGGGGGCGGCATTGTGCTGGTCCCGGCCTTCTTCTTCACCTTCCAGATGCTGGGCTACGACGGGCCGCAGACCATGCAGGTCTGCCTTGCCACCTCGCTCGCGACGATCATCGTCACGTCCCTTCGCTCGGTCATCGGGCACAATCGCAAGGGCGCGGTGGACTGGGAGATCCTCAAGGGCTGGGCCCCGGGCATCGTTGTGGGCGCCATCGTCGGTGTGCTGGCGGCCTCGGCGCTGAAATCCTCGACCCTGCAGGCCATCTTCGGCGTGTTGGCGCTGATCATCGGGGGCTACATGCTGCTGGGGAAGACCTCGTGGCGGATCGCCGACCGCATGCCCGATGGCGGCAAGCAATATCTCTACTCGCCTTTCGTGGGCTTCCTGTCGGTGCTCATGGGCATCGGCGGCGGCAGCTTCGGCGTGCCGCTGATGAACCTGCACAATGTGGCGATCCACCGCGCGGTGGCGACGGCGGCGGGCTTCGGCGTGCTGATCGCAGTGCCCTCGGCGGTGGGCTTTCCGATGCTGACCACCGCGCCCGGCCCGCGCCCCCCCTCCACCCTGGGCGCGGCGAACCCCCCCCGCCTCCCTGCGGGCCTC
>NZ_JAATOS010000845.1:0-996 GCF_011806505.1 Salipiger sp. HF18
CGATGGCCTGCTTCTCGGCCGCACCGGGGGCGCCGCCGGGGGGGGAGGGGGCCGCGCCCGCCGCTGTGGGCGCAGGCGCGGCGGCCGGGGCGGCGCCGAGGATCCGCGCCACGTCCTCGGCGGGCATGGTGACCTCGGCGACGTGGCCGGCGCCGAGGTTGGCGTGGAAGCTGTGGGCCACCGGCGCCGTGGGGACATAGGTGAAGAACCCGTCGGCGTCGGTGCGGGTGCGGCCCAGCTCGGTGCCGTCGGGGCCGGTGACGACGACTTCGGTGTCTGCGGCCATGTCGCCGTTCGAGAAGCCGAGCTCGCCCTCGATGGCCTCGCCCGAGGGGAAGACCCCGGCGATGACCTTGTGGGCGGCGGCGGGCAGGGGGGCGCAGGCCAGCGCCGCGATCAGGAGGAGGCGTCTCATGCGGCGATCCCCCGGACGAAGAGCTCGGGCTTCACCTTGCGTGCCAGCAGCACCGCAAAGCCGGTGAGCACCGCCTCGATCGCCATGACGGGGATGTGGGCGAAGAACACCAGCTTCGCGGCGGGCAGGAAGCCCTCGCCCGAGAGCGCCAGCGCGGCAGCCACCATGGCGGTGGTGCCGGCGATGGCGAAGGCGCCGCCGAGGCCGCCCCAGACCGCGCCCTGCACCGGCGTGCCGCGGCCGATCAGCCGGCCGAAGAGCAGCCACGCCAGCACCGCGGGCAGCGCGATGTTGAGCGTGTTGACCCCCAGCACCGTGAGCCCGCCGAAGCCGAAGAACACCGCCTGCAGCAGCAGCCCGACGAAGAGCGCCGGGAAGGCGGCCCAGCCGAGCAGAAGCCCGGCCAGACCGTTGAGGATGAGGTGCACCGAGGACGGCCCGATGGGCACGTGGATCAGCGATGCGACGAAGAAGCTGGCCGACAGCACCCCGGCGGTGGGGATGCGGTCGAGGTCGAGGGTTTTCAGCCCGAGGGCGATGCCCCCGGCGGCGGCGACGGCGCCGCCGATCACCACCGGGTT
>NZ_JAATOS010000846.1:0-994 GCF_011806505.1 Salipiger sp. HF18
CATCTTCGCGCTGGGAGTGCTGGCGCGGCTGGTGCTGAAACGCGACTGGCAGGCCCTGCAGCAGCGGCTCGCGCGCAGCCCGGCAGAGCCCGGCCCCCATCTCTGGCTGCATGCCGCCTCGAACGGAGAGCTGGCCTCGATCCGCCCGGTGATCGACGCCCTGCGGGCCGACCGCCCCGACCTGCCCCTGCTGGTGACCTGCAACTCCACGACCGGCGTCGCACTGGCGGAGCGCTGGGGCCTGCCCGCCCGTCTCGCCCCGCTCGACCTGTGGTGGGTGGCGCGGCGGATGCACCGCGACTGGGACGTCCGCGCGCATCTGACCATGGAATCCGAGCTTTGGCCACACCGCACCCTCGCCTGCCCCGGCCCGGTCTTCATCATGGGCGGCCGGCTCAGCGAAGCTACGGCGCGGGGCTGGCGGATGCTCGGCGGGCTGCACCGGCGGCTGCTGCAGCGCATCGCCTTCGTCTCGGCGCAGGACACGGGTTCGGCGAAACGTTACCGCGAGGCCGGGCTGCCCGAGGCCGCCGCCGGGCCGGTGGTCGATCTCAAGGCGCTCTACGCCGCCGATCCGCGCCATGACGTGGCTCTGGAGGCGGTCTTCGACCGCGCCCGGACCTGGCTCGCCGCCTCGACCCACAAGGGCGAGGAGGAGCAGGTTCTGGCCGCGCACAAGCTGGCGCGCGAGGCCGAGCCCGGCCTGCGGCTGATCCTCGCCCCGCGCCACCCGCGCCGCGGCGACGAGGTCGAGGCGCTGATCCGCGACAGTGGGCTCGACTGCGCCCGCCGCAGCCGCGACGAACCGCCCGGCGGGGCCGACATCTATCTCGCCGACACCATGGGAGAGATGCCGCTCTTCTACGGGCTGGCCGGGCGCGTCTTCATCGGCGGCACCCTCACCGACCGCGGCGGCCATACGCCCTACGAGCCCGCGGCCTACGGCGCGGCGCTGCTGCGCGGGCCCGACGTGGCCAAGCACCGCCCCGGCTTC
>NZ_JAATOS010000847.1:0-989 GCF_011806505.1 Salipiger sp. HF18
TGCCCGACGCATTGAGCCGCGCCAGCTCGGAGGTCGGGTCGTAAAGGCTGAAGGCCCGCTCGATGCCGCGCACACGGGCGATGGCCTCGGTCAGAGCCGCCTCGGCGCCGGGGCCGTGCAGGGTGATCTCGGCCTCCGCTCCCAGTGCGATGCCACGCCAGCGGGCGGGGGCGGCGGGGCTCGCACCGGCACAGAGCGCGGCGGCGGAGATGCAGAGGAAGCGGCGGCGCGTCAGGCGGCTCATTCGGCGGGTACCTCGCCGGTCTTGGCGATACCACGGCTGCGCGCCTTGCCGGCCAGAACCAGCGGCACGCAGAGCCCCGGGTCGTCGTGGATCTTCACGCAGTCGAGGCACTGGAAACACTCGGAATAGACGATCTTTCCGGTCTTCTCGATGGCCCCGTAGCGGCAGCGCACCCGGCAAAGCTGGCAGGGCGTGCCGCAATCCTTGCGCCGGGCGATCCAGTCGCGCCCGCGCAACAGCCCGCCGATGGCCATGACGGCGCCGAGCGGGCAGAGGTAGCGGCAGAAGCCCTTGAACAACACCGCGCTGAAGAGCAGCAGCCCCGCCGCCCAGGCGACATAGGGCAGCGCGCGCTGGAAATGGGTGGTGATCGCGGTCTTGAAGGGCTCGATCTCGGCCACCGCGTCGACCTCGCCCGGGGCCACGAAGACCACGCCGATCATCGCCGCCAGGACCACGTATTTCAGCCCCTTGAGCCGCCGGTCCCAACGCGGCGACGGCTCGATCTGCGGCAGGCGCAGCAGCCTCCCGAGGTGGCCTGCGAATTCCTGCAGCGCGCCGAAGGGGCAGAGCCAGCCGCAGAAGAACCCGCGGCCCCAGAGCAAGAAGCCCGCGATGGCCGCGGCCCAGACCAGCAGTGAGAACGGATCATAGAGCAGGAAGGCGAAGCTGCCGCCGTCGAGCGCCGTGCGCAGCACCCCGAGCGGCGTGACGATGGAAAGCTGCCCCTGTCCCCAGAATCCGA
>NZ_JAATOS010000848.1:0-986 GCF_011806505.1 Salipiger sp. HF18
TGTCTCCCGCAGGGTGTCTCGGACCCCTGCAAATCTCGTCGCGTTGGGTGGCGGTTCGGGCCTCAGCCCTCGGCCTGCTTGCCGTGTGCGTAGTTCGAGGGGCCGGTGGCGCGGAACGCCTCGCGGAAGTGGGTCGGCTGCGGGCCGTCGGGGCCGTCTGCGACCTCGGCGAGGTAGACACCGACCGCTTCCGCGGAGCGGGCCGACGCGTCGAGCAGACGCAGCTGCGCCACGGCCTCGTCGGTCAGCACTTCGGCCTCGGTGAGCGAGCGCACCCAGCGGTCATCGGCGGCAAGGTAGATCACGTCGCCCTCGATCAGGGCATTGGCGGTGACGACCTTGGGGGAAAAGGGCTTGGACATCAGGAGACCTCCTGTCTGGTCAATTTGGCGGAGGCCACCGCGGCGGCGTCGCGCGGGGCGAGCCCCAGCAGCAGCACGGCGGCGCCGCCGAGCTCGGCCGCGTCAAGATCGGCGGCCCGCGCGGCAAGGGCTGCGGGCAGGGGACGCCCGCCGGCCCGCGGGACGTTCTCCACCACGGTCACCGGGGTCGCGGGATCGGCGCCGTGCATCATCAGACGGCCCTGCAGGAAGCGCGCGGCGCGCTTGCCCATGTAGATCGCGGCAACGGCGCCGGGCCGGGCGAGGCTGCGCCAGTCCTGCTCCGCGAATCCACGTACGTCGTGGCCGGTGAGCAGGCGCAGGTCGCTGTTGCGGCCGCGGCGGGTCATCGAGACGCCCATGCCTGCGGCCGCGGCGGTGGCGGCGGGGAGGCCCGGGGTCACGAAATGCGGCACGCCGGCCGCCCCGAGCGCTTCGGGCTCCTCGTCGAGCCGGCCGAAGACGCCGGGATCCCCGGCCTTCAGTCGCACCACGCGGGCGCCGGCCCGGGCGAATTCGATGAGGCGGGTGTTGATCTCTTCCTGGCGCACCGAGGGGCCGAAGCCCTTCTTGCCCACGGAGACCAGCTCTGCCTCCGGCGCAGCC
>NZ_JAATOS010000849.1:0-985 GCF_011806505.1 Salipiger sp. HF18
GGCCCCCGGCCGCCGCGCCACCCGCAAGCTCTTAGAATATAAGAGTTCCCATTTTCCGCCCGCTCGACGAGGGTTGGGACAACGCTGCATCAGCACCCACGGCCACCTCAACCCTCCGGCCGAAGGTCAGGCGCCGCCCAATCTCCCGGGCGGCGCCCTTTTTGTTTCCGGATGACGTTCATATTTGCGGACTGGTCCCTGAAGGCCGTTCAGCCCGGTGACGGGTTGAGGCTCTTCAGGTTGAGCATCGCCAGCGATGGAGCTTCGCCGGAAGCCTCGGTGCGCGACTGTGCGCGTTCATCCGTTCTGATCAGACCTCAAGGATGGACGGCACCGGCCAGCCCCCCACGGCGCCTCTTCCCGAGAACGCAGGCGGTACCGCCGGATCGGGCTGCCTCGTTTGTACACCATCAAACCGGTGGACGCGGATCCGCAAGGGGGGTGATCGCAGCCCCTGCCCTGAGAGCACGCTCGCTGCGACGCGCCATGGGCCCGCTCCACCCAGAGGAGAAGCGTCAGGAGAACTTTCCCATCACGCCGCATTGCCGCCGACTCACGGTGACGTGAGGTCACGCCCCACGGCATACATCGGCATACCGCATCGTTTTGTCGCACCCGCGCAGGTGGGCGGTACGGACGCGTGGGGCGGGAAACCCTTTACAGGCGGTTAAAGCGAGCCGCTTGAATACATGGAAAATTTCGCCCTGAAGTTGAAGAAATTTACATAAATTCACACGCTAACGAAAATACTTTACACAAAAAACGTGGCTTTACAGATACTTATTTCATTCTTTTCGAACGCAGGTATTATTCTCGCAGGGACAGGAAATGCTGCATCGCGGCACTCGAGGAATTGAGATCTGAGGGAGGATCGCATGAAAGACGACGTTCAAACCACCGCCGCCGGGACCTACCCGCCGTCATCCGACTTTGTCTCCGGCGCGCATGTCGACGCGGAGCGGTACGAGGAGATGTATGCGCGCTC
>NZ_JAATOS010000850.1:0-984 GCF_011806505.1 Salipiger sp. HF18
TGTCGTCCCTTTCCTACGAGTTCCCACGGCCGCAGCGCGCCGCGGCGCCTCCGGCCACGAAAAAAGCCACCGGGGCCGAGGGCCCCGATGGCTTCGATGTCTGTTGTGCCGCGGCGCGAGGCGCCGCGGAGATCAGTCGATCAGTTGCAGTACTGCGGCGTGACGTCGTCGCAGACCACGCCTGCGGTCGCACCAACGGCTGCACCGACCATGCCGTCACCACCGACCGCGCGGTCGATGAGATAGCCCGAGCCAGCGCCGATGGCGCCACGGCTGAGGTCCGAGCTTTCGCAAGCTGCGACGGTGAAGAGGCCGAGGATTGCGGCGACGCGGATGGCGGTCTTTGCCATGTTGGAAACTCCCTTTGTTCCGTTCTGGTCGTTGAAACGATCAGAGCATAAACGCCAGATTTCCCGGGGAGGTTCCACCGAAATCCGTCACCGCGCGCAAAAGCGGCGGCCCGGCGCCGAAATTGGGCGGAAAGCCGCGCGGCGACCGTCACACGTCGGGAAGAAGGGGCGGACGGCCGACCAGGGGATAAGTCGGGCCGTCCGCAAGGGGAAGGGTAACGGTGAATGAGGGGCGCCCTGCGAGGGCGCCAATCAACTCGCAACAACCTTACGTTGCACGAATGATCCCCCCCCGCAAAGGCGAATCTGATGCACACGCGCAGATCGGCGCTTTCCCGCCAATCTGCAACCATGGATTGTGCAATCACTCCCAATCCCCGTCCTCCTCAAAGGCCTCGGGGAAGGACGCGCGGGCGGCCTGCTCGTTGATCACGAGCAGCGAGTCGTAGCTCTCCGGATCGAAGGGATCGTCGTAGGGGAGCACCTCGCGGCCGAACAGCCAGGACAGCCGTCCCGCGTCGAGATTGCCGCGTTCGAAGGGCTGGTCGCCGAAGTGTTCCCACAGCGCCGCCATGAAGGCGAGGTCGGCGCGCTTGTCCACGGCCTTGCGGTCGCGATAGCGTTCGCGACGCAC
>NZ_JAATOS010000851.1:0-971 GCF_011806505.1 Salipiger sp. HF18
TGCCCTGCTTCATCTTGCCGGATAAACTCCCGCCGGAGGCTGGCCGGGCATCGCGGCCCGGCGCAGCGTTTCTTTTTGGGGCTCACGCCTCGGCGTCTTCCTCTTCGTCGCCCTGATCGGCGATCCAGGCGACCGAGACCACGGTCTCGCCGGCGCGGGTGTTGAAGACCCGCACGCCGCCGGCGCCGCGCGACCGGAAGGAGATCCCGTCCACCGGCACCCGGATCGACTGGCCGGTGGAGGTGGCCAGCATGATCTGGTCGCCCTTCTCGACCGGGAAGGAGGCCACGATCTCGCCGCCGCGCATGGATTTCTCCCACGCGGTGACGCCCATGCCGCCACGGCCGCGGATCGGGTAGTCGTGGCTCGACGACAGCTTGCCGAGGCCCTTGGCGGTGATCGTCAGGATCAGGTTCTCGGCTGCCGTCATCTCGGCGTAGCGTTCCTGCGAGAGCCGGCTGTCGGCGTTGCCCTCTTCCTCGTCCGAGGTCTCGGCATCGTCGGCGAGCCCGGCCATGGCGCGGCGCATCTTGAGATAGGAGGCGCGCTCGTCCGATTCCGCCTCGAAGTGGCGGATCACGGACATCGACACGACCTCGTCGCCGTTCAGCAGCCGCACGCCGCGCACACCGGTGGAGTTGCGCGAGTTGAAGACCCGCACGTCCGGCACCGGGAAGCGGATGGCGGGCGTTGATCAGGCGGGTGTTCTCGTCCTCGCCCTCGAACTTCATCGCGATCTTGCCGTTGCGCATGACGTTGGTGAAATCCGACAGCCGGTTGCGGCGCACCGAGCCCTTGGAGGTTGCGAAGACGATCTGCAGGTCGTCCCATTCGTCCTCATCGCGGTCCACCGGCATGATCGCCGCCACCGAGACGCCCTGCGGGATCGGCAGGATGTTGACGATGGCCTTGCCCTTCGAGGTCCGGCCGCCCTGCGGCAGGCGCCAGCACTTGAGCTTGTAGGCCATGCC
>NZ_JAATOS010000085.1:0-13250 GCF_011806505.1 Salipiger sp. HF18
GAACGGCCGGAGGATCGCGCCATCACGCCTAGCAAGACGGAAAACAATTCCGCTCGCCCGACTATTTCAGCACCCTGATAGGTAATAGTCGCGCCCCTTTTCAGCGGCGGCCAGATTATCGAGTTTAGGGATGGATTTTCGGAGGGCAAAGGTAAGGGCGTCGAAGATCGAGCTCTTGCCAACTCCGTTTGGTGCGGAAATCGAGCTTACCGCGTCCGGCTTGAATTTCAGGACGAGTGTTGCGCCTTGGTTGTTGATCCCACGAAAGCCTTCGATCTGAAGCTGCTCAAGAAACCAGCCGATCGGCGGCGCGATGGGTACTGACGGAGGGGGTGTTATCTCCTTTTCGACTGCTGCAGACACGCTCGCCTCGTCAGCCGACGCCGCTTCCGCGGCGCCAGATGCCGCTGCTTCAGCCTCAGCTGCTAGCAGGGCGGCCATGAGGATGTCCAAGATATCCTCACGCTTCATCGGAGTCTCGGACAGGTCGGCAAGCAAGGGCGTCAGAGCTGCGGCCAGATCAACGTCGAGTTCTGCTAAATAGGCGGCAAAGACTTCCAAGTTCGCCTCGATTTGCGCGGTGTCTTGGAAAGCTAGAGTTGGTTTGATCTTGGCCATGATGAACAATCCCTAAAAAAGTTCTACCGCGACAATCGAGAAGCGTCACTTTTGTTTGTAAATGTTCGCGCTGAAAAATTGCCAGTGATGGATGTGCGGCTTTCAAGCTGGCACCAATGCTAGGCGCGAATGCCTTGGTGTGCGCAGTATCGCCGAGAGGGGGAGTGACGCGCGGGTCCAGGTGGGAATATGAGGGATGACCTGCCAGGAAAATCGCCATCGAACAGGCGGGTACATAATCTGGTTCATTGCTTCCATCGTAGTCAAGTTCATGCTGCGACATCTTCCGAACGGCCGCTTTTGAGTATGCTACTCCGCAGCATCAGGCGAGGGCGGCCGGCTGGTTTGGGCCGATCTGGTATCTGTGCTTGTCGTTTCGCAGTTTCGGCGCCTGCTATCCACCCGCCATGTCATCGCCGCGAACGACGCCAACCAATCTGCGGAACTCACCGTCATCAGACGCCTGCTTCCAGAAGTTGATGAAGCGGCAGACCAACTGCAGGTTCTCCTTGGCGTAGTGTCCATTGCTGTCGATGCGGTCCAAGGAGGGCAGCATGTTGTCGTCCGTCTGTGCGCCTCGGAACTGGAACGGTAGGCCGGTGATGGCGCAGCGGTCTTCCTGGATGGTTAGCAGGTCCCGGATCAGCTTGTCCAACTCCGCGTCGGACATGCGCAGCTCCTTGTTCTTGACTGTCGTCGGGACCACCTGGCCGTTGGAGTTGAAGACCGTCTTGCCCACCGAATACTTAATGTCGGCAATCGATTTCTCCCGGGCACCGAGGTAGCGCGCGTCGGCCTTTTCACCTTTTGCCAGTTCGCCTTTGGCTTCTTTACGCAACAGGGTCGAGAACAGCCACAGCAGGGAATGGGCGTCGATCAGGCGGACGTGGTCTAGTCCTGCCTGATCCGCGATTGGCTTGCGGAGGGCATGCAAGATCCCGTTGAACTGGCTGTAGTTCTCCCAGGTGCAATTGCGCAGGGTGCGGAATTCCAGGCCGATCTCGCCGAAGATATGGTCGAAGCCGGTGGGCTGGATCGGCATGAAGCGATCCATGTCCTTGAGGAAGAACAGGTAGGCCATCAGCGGGTATTTCGCGCCGGTCGCCTTGCTCAATTCGTCGAACAACGCGCCTTCGTCCCGGTCGGTTCGATAGAGCTGGAACAACAGGCGTTCGAGGGTTTGCAGGCCGGTGCCTGTTGTCGCCGCTTCGATCAGGGCGCGGTGGTCGCGGTTGGCGTGGCCATATTGGTTCCGCCAGAACACCAAGTTGTTCTTAAGGTCGCCATGTGTCGCCTGGATTTCGATGGCGTCGATGACCTTGGCGACGATGGCGCCGGAGCCAATCCGATCTTCCGTCCAAGTTTCAGCGCCGAGGCGGATCAAGGCCTCGGCGCGGAGGCGGGGCTTGTAGCTTTCCCAGGCGGCGATGAGTCCTTCGTCAAACCGCGTGAAAGGGGCGTCGAAGGCGGTAATCAGCGACTGGAAGCGGGCGAAGGCGCTGGTGAAATCCAAGCCCTCCAGCAGATCAGGCGCTTTGGGTGCTTTGGCGGGCGCGCCGTCGTACCAGTCGAGGAAGTGCTGAAGGGCTGTCAGGCTGTCGATTTCTACCCGCTGTGTGTCTGGCCGCTTCAAGGGCGAAAGGGGCCCGTTGATGTTCGAGTTGCCGTTGTTTCGTTCGGTCAGAAGCGCGACGCCGTCCAGATGAGGTGGCGCGGGTGGTTGAAACCAGACACGAGTGGTCTGGCTCGTGCGGTGGATGGCAAGGACGCGCCCGACTGGGTTTCGGAAACCGATGATGTAGTCGGTCGGTGCCTTTGCGGGATCACCGTAGCGGGAACGGAGGAGGCGTTCTGCCTCGGCGGGGGCAAGAGTCATTCGGCGGCTTTCAGGGTGTAGGAGGTGAGGGCCAGCGCCAACTGGCTTTGCGCAGGGTGTCACATGCTGGGCGAGCCCCATGCAAGCGTGCCCGACCCTAGAAAGTGGATGCCCGCACGCGCCAGCCGGGTTTCAGGGCGGAGCGTCGAAAGTGCGCCGACATATGCTCCGAGTTGGGCAAGGTACGGCTGGGCAGCTTCGACAGGGGAGGCCGGTGCAGGCGACTTGTAGTCGATGATCACTGCTTCTCGCCCATCTTGGCTCAGGCCGAGGAGATCGACCGTGCCGCGGACCCGGGTGCCGCCTGCAATCTCTGTGTCGAATGGAAGCTCAGGGTGCAAGTCGGTGAAGCCATGCTCTGCCAATGTCTCACGCAGGCTTCTCGCCTGTTCCGTGAGAGCTGCGAGGGTCTCTGGCGAGAGGCCGGTTGCTGCGCCCAGATCAATTGCCCGGTCAGGGCGCTGTAGAAAGACTCGCATGGCAAGGTGAAGCGCGCTTCCGCGCAGTCTTGCATCGTCGAACGCCTCGCGCGAGAGAGCGGCACCAAGGGCATGGGTCTCGAGAGACCATAGCGCTGTCGCCTCACCGCCGTCGGATGGACGCAGGAAGAGAGGCGCGCCGCGCGGACCTGGAGTTTCCGGGCGACCGGGTCGGACTTCAGCTTCGGTTGCTGTTTCGATGCCTTTGTCAGCGAAGGACTCGGGGAAGGCCTTGCCATGGTTGGTCAGACGCGCAGGATGCTTCGACTTTCCGACAGTGATTTCTCCGGTTCCGAGTTCGAGCTTCCCTTCTTCAACCAGCAGTCGTGAAACCGTGTCCGCGTCTTCCTTCACGTAGTCTGGCCATTCCAGAACCAGCAGATCCCGTGCGCGTGTCATGGCAACATAGGACAGGCAGCGCTCTGTTACCGCGGCGGGCTCGCAGCGGACAGCTGCGAAATGTGCGGCCACTTCCCGGCATGCAACAGCGGGATGATAATGAATGGTTGCCCGCTCGAGCAAAGTTTCGGGAGCGTCCCAACCGGTGAATTCGATCCGCAAGGTATTGGCGCGCTCTCCGACAGTCCAATCGAGCCCGGTCACACAGACCACGGGCCATTCAAGCCCTTTCGACGCGTGCCACGTCGCGATCTTCACGCCGAGCGCTGTCGAGCCGCTCGGATCGGGACGTGCATCATCGCCCGCATCCGCGCGGATCGCGAGCCATGCGAGAAAGGATCGGATGTCCCAGCCGAAGACACCCGAGGCCGCACGGGTGACGGGGTCTGCGGCCTCGAATGCTGCGGCCTCCGCGTCAAGGCGGGCGAGGTCGGCGTGGGCGCGGGCAGGATCCTCCAGCCCGGCGGCCCAGTCATCGAGACCGGCCTCGGTCCGCAGCCCCGCAAGCAGCCTTGCAGCGGTCCAACTGGATGCCCTGTCCTGCAACGCCCCGAGAGAAGCCAGCGCGGGATGCCCGGCGAGGGTGCCATCCAGCACGGCAGTCAGGGCGGCTTCCAGCGACACGGCCGCCGGGCCATGCGTCAGGAAGATGACGGCGGAAAAGGCATCTGATGGATCGGCGATCACGGCAAGCGCCGCCCGGGCGACGGTGACAACCTCCGAAGTGAACCAGCCATCTTCGGCGAGATCCACGGGGATGCCCAAGTGCGTAAGGCAGTCTGCGTATTCCCGCGCCTTGTCGTGCGTGCGGCACAAGATGGCGACATCCGAAGGCTGCACGGGTCGGGGAGTTTCCGTCGTCCTGTCGACAATCGTGCGTTTCTCTTCCAACAGGCTGCGAATGCGCTCGGCGATGTGATGCGAACCCTTTGCAAGTGGTTCTCCCTTGCTGGTCGCGGTCTTGTTCTCGACACGCATGACGTCGATCGGTATTCCGCCAGCCGCGGTACGATGAGGTGCCAGGGGCGCATAGTCCGGAAAGAGCCCGGCGCCGAGATCGTTAACGAGGTTCATGATCCCGGGGACAGACCGCCGGTTGGTGTCCAACGTATGCGCATCATTGGGGCGCTGCGCAGCAAGGGCCGCCGCGAGGCGCGCGTCGGCCCCTTGGAACCCCATGATGGCCTGTTTGCCGTCCCCCACCAGGACGACGCGGGGGGCGGCCTTTATGAGATGCGCCAAAAGGGCGAACTGAACGGGGTTGGTGTCCTGGAACTCGTCCACGATCACGCAGTCGATTCCGTCCATCATTGCCGCGACAGCCTCGGGACGGGCACGCAGAAGGGCCTCTGCCCGGGCGATCATGTCGCCGAAAGCCCCGGTTGCGGCCACGCGCGGCGCGCTTGCGGTTTTCACCGAAGGACAGAACCCGTGGCGCGAAGTCCGCCGTCTCCTGGCGATCGGCTTCGCGGGTGACCGTTTCCCGAGCGTGTCGGGGTCCGGTCCGTTCTGGCTGGAGCACGAGATTGACCTGATCGAAAAATGCTGCGGCATCGCCCCGCCTGGCCGCCGTGCATCGCTCGAACTTGCCCGCGCACGGCTGGATCGGCAGTTCGCCGCAGTCTCGGAAGGTATCGAGATCAGATGCCCCGTCCGTGATCGCGCTGGGGCCCGGCTGGCGCCTGCTGCCACGCTCGACTTGATCGCGCACAGGCTTGGGACAAAAGCCGAGGACCTGATCCGCCCCCTGTCAGAGGATCCGGCCGACTGGCTCTTTGACACCCACGTTCCGCTCCCGGCAGCGCCGCGGACTTTCCCGGCCGATCGCACGATCGACCTCAATCGCGACCTCACCGGCTTGCGCCTCAAGGAAGACGGCACGGTGCGCCCCCAATCGCCCTCGCGCCTCGACACGCTGCTCGTGTCTCCTCTCGCCTGGCTTCTTGGCGAACTGGGGATCGAGGACAAGGGGTGGGGGCCGGATGCCCTCGATGCGATGGTACGCGGATCGCTCTTGCACAAGGTGCTGGAAGCGCTCTTCCCGCCTGGTCCACCGCCCGATCCCGGCAGCATGGCGGAGGCTGTACCCGTCGCCATCGACGCCGCTATCGAGGATGATCGCGACTTGCGGTTCCTCGCGGCTCCCGCCTGGACGGTCGAACGCCGTCACGTCGCTAGCGACCTCACACGCATTGCCATCCGATAGGCCGAGATGTTGCAAGAAGCCGGCGCAACCATACACGCGACCGAGGAATACCTGTCCGGCGAGGCTTTTGGCATGGGGCTCCACGGCAAAGCCGACACCCTGCTCAAATTGCCTAACGGGACCATCCTGGTGATCGATTACAAGAGCGGCAAATCCACCAAACGCGTGAAGCGCATGGAGAATGGCTGGGACGTCCAGGCCGCGCTTTACGGAGACATGATCCGGGGCAGCGCGCTTGCGGAGGGGAAGAATGCTGTCGCCGTGGGCTACCTCAGCCTTGCGGACATGGTGGCCGTGACCAGCGGCACATTGGCCGGAGACCCCTTTGGTCCCCTGGACGCCGATACGCATGGCGCGGCGAAGGAAAAGCTTTCTGAAACCGTCGCAGCCCTGCGGCAGGGACGCGTCACGCTGAATGGAGCGGTCGACGCCAAGTTCTTCGATGACCTCGGGGTCGGTGCCTATGCCCTCGACAACACGATCGTGAGCGAATTCCTTTGGGAGGATGACCAATGACATTCCAGATCGTTGGGGCCGGTGCAGGTGCGGGAAAAACCTGGCACATCCAGGAGACGCTGAGGGAATGGGTTGCCGGTCATGCAATCAGACCCGAACGCATCCTCGCTGTTACCTTTACCGAGACAGCCGCCTCCGAACTCAAGGGCCGTATCCGCGGGGCCTTGCTGGCGGCAGGTCGACTTGAGGAGGCTGCCGCGATCGAGCGGGCCTATGTCTCCACCATCCACTCCCTCGGAAAACGGATCTTGACCGAGCATGCCTTCGCTGCAGGCCTGTCCCCTTCGTTGCGGCTGATCGAGGATGCGGAGGCCGAATTGCTTCTGCGAAGGGCAATGGCAGACGCCGAAACGCTCAGGGTCTTCACCGATAATCTCGAAGCGCATGGCTATGCTTGGAGTTATTCAGGTGGCGACGCCACGGACGCATTCCGCAAGGATCTGCGTGCCGCCATCGCCAAGCTGAACGAGCTTGGGGAATTCGGCGACGATCCGAAACTGCCTGCGCGCGCGGCCGAAGCCTTGAAGACCGACTGGCCAAAGACGGACGCGAGCGGCGACAAGCTGGATGCAGGCTTGCGTCGCTCCATCGAAGCCATGCTCAAAGCTTTCCCGGACGGGATTGTCGATTGGGCAAAGAGCGGTGCCGCAACAAAGGATTTCACGTCGAACAATCGTGACCTCCAGCGCGGACTGTCGGAGGATGCCTACACCGACTGGGCCTGGTGGCAGCGTCTAACGAGCCTTCGGGTGAAGAATAGGGTCCAGCCGACCCCGGACTGCTACGACGACCTTGCCGAAGCCGTGATGCAAGCCGCTGGGGCATTGCCCCGCCATCCAGGCCCGAAGAACGAGACGGCGCAACGCCTGCAGATGCTGCTCGCTGGCGCACAGGAGGTGCGCCGCCTGTTCGCGCAGGCCAAGCAACGGCTCGGCGTGGTGGATTCGGGCACGGTACCGGGACGGGTTGCTGCAATGAGACCAGCCCAGTCGACGGGGGCTTCCTCCGGGCCGCAGGTCATGGCCCGCAGAGCCCTGGCGATCTCCCCCGGAACGTGCGAGGCGATTGCGCGAAGGGTTTTCGCAAGTTCGCCACCCGTGGCAGGATGTCGGCGCAGAAGCCCGCGCAGCTCACCGTCGGAGGTCCCGAGACCCAGTGCATCAAGAGCAACGGCAGCCATGCCGGGCGCAGGCTTGTTCAACACCGTCAGGATGAGATGCAGTGCTTCGGTCGCTCGATCCCGAGCGGGTGCGCCCGGCAGACCTCCGAGGTGAAGACCCAGATTGGCAAAGACAGCCTCCGCGTCGACCAGCCATGCGGGATCGTCGGGCAAAAGAAGGCCGATCTCCTCGGCGCTATGGACTGTGCCATCGTCCAGCATGCGTTGCGCTCGCGCGGCGGCGTGGCGCAATTCCTCAAGGGGGTCGCGCAGGGCAGTGACGGAGATGGGCGCGCCTGGTGCCATGCCAGCGGATTGAAACGTCGAAAGAAGACCGGACCCGGCAGGGATTAGACCCGGGAACGCCCTCACATTCACCGTCGAGCCATGATGGCGCTCGAGCATTTCTGCAAGAGCAACTTCGCTGGCTCTGGCCCCGATCCGACTGCCGCTTGATAGAAGCGGTAATGGGGCGAGGGCATCTTCGGCCTTGCAGGATTGCGCGTGTGCAAGCGGTACCAGATCTTCGGGGAGACGTCCTATGTCTCGCCACAGATCACGTAGCGATGTCAGATGGGTGCGCGCACGTCCCTCGGGCAGACGATCCACCTCCACGGACGCGGGATCCAGCGCGGGCGCGGCATGGATCAGATCGCTCAGGGCTCTCGATACGGCGGCGATCGTGGCATCGGGAGCGACCGCAAGGCTCGACTACCAGGGAGCGCTCTTCGCCTCCCTGATAGCTGAGGTGTCTTCAAAGGCCGCAGGAGGTGGGCAGAGGTAGGTTTCGGCCAACAGCGCCGGGCTCACGAGACGGACTGCGCCAGTCACCGGGTGAACGGTTGAAATGGGATCAAGGGGCATCTGAATACGGCGGGCGCCGCGCCGCGCTGGCCGAGGGCAAGGAACGGCCGGAGGATCGCGCCATCACGCCTAGCAAGACGGAAAACAATTCCGCTCGCCCGACTATTTCAGCACCCTGCTAGGACGCGCGAGGTCGTCTGGTGGCTCTACGAGTGGAACACCGGTGAGAAACTGCCGTGCTGGAAGGACGGGCGCAAAGAGAAGATCATTTACGAGTAAGGCCCCGAGGCGCGCGCGGTTGCGTCTTTCGACGTATGGCAGGACAAGTGGTCGGAAACCCTTGGTCATGCGCGAACAGCTTGCGCCACTATATCCGGACAGCCGGATGCCACACGACCTGCTGACCTAAGCAGCCAGATTTTCCCGACATAGGACGTTGTCGGACCGGATAAACCGCGGCGGACCGCGCTGGATGAAGAGATCGGTCAGGGCGTTCAGGACATCGGTGGAGTTCAGTCGCCTGTCGACACGGATCATCAGCGCCTCCCGCGTATATTCATCGAGGATGTTGAGCGTCGGGTAGGCCCGGCCGTCACTGGTCCGGTCCTGAACGAAGTCGTAGGACCAGACGTGGTTGGGATGCTCCGGCTTCAGCCGCACGCAGGAGCCGTCCACTGCCCGACAGTGCATCACGAAGTGATGTCACGAGAGGGGCCAGCCAGAGCCGGCCGCGTTTCTTCTGCTTGTGTGGGACCTTGAGCCCTTCGCGCCGCCAAATGCGCGCCACCCGCTTGTGGTTCACCTGCCAGCCGGCACGCCGCAGCAGCAAGGCGACCCGGCGGTAGCCGTAGCGGCCATACTCCCGGGCCAGCTCGATGACGTCGGCGGTCAGCCGCTCCTCATCTTCCCGGCCCAGCGGTGGCTTGCGCTGTGTGGAGCGGTGCTGGCCGAGCACCCGGCAGGCCCGGCGTTCGGAGATGCCGAGTGTCTCGCACACATGCTCCACGCACTCGCGGCGGCGCGAAGGGCTTAGAAGTTTCCCCGTGCAGCCTCGGTCAGGATCAGCTTCTCGAGCGTCAGGGCGGACACCGCCCGCCGCAGCCTCAGGTTCTCCTTCTCGAGCTCCTTCAGCCGCGACAACTGTGCCCGGTTCATCCCGCCATACTGCTTCCGCCAGCGGTAGAACGTGTGCTGCGATATCCCGATCTGCCGCACCGCATCGGCCATCGACAGGCCCTGGCCATGCAGCACCTCGACCTGACGCAGCTTGGTGACAACGTCTTCCGGCTTCTTACGCTTTCCAGCCATTCAGTAGTCCTCCTGTTCGTCGAAATCCTATCGGATTTCAGGCTTCGTGGGTGGACCACTTCAAAGGGGCCGGATCATGACTGATTGGCCCCTAGTCTCCGCCCCAATGGCTGAGACCCTGACCGGTGCTAGCCGCGCCGCCGTCCAGCGCAACCTAGCCTGGATGGAAACGCGAGGCCTTATCCGCGAGGTGACCGGCAGGGGCGGTATCGGATGTGGGCCACCACCAACTGAAGACCCGCGGTCGTTGAAGCGTAGATTCGCGAAGGTGAGTTTCCCTTGAAATGGCATCGGTAACGCCTGCATGTTGTCATACAGTGCGCTCCTTTGCACAAGCGAGTGCACTTGGTGCGCGACAATTCACAGATGGACTATTTTTTTAATTTTTGCAGCGTTGTGGAAGCTCTCGAGACCAGAACCTTACCTTGTCTGCGCAGTGGTCCAAAGCACCGCCTCGAGCAGGACCGATCGCATAGCATTGTCAAAGCCCCGCACCAAAGCCAAAGTGTCATCCGTCTGAACCGGCGACGTGACGATAAACCGGCGAGAGGCTACGATTCTCCGGTCGGATTCACTGATAAGCGTCAACATGGCGCTAATGCGGACAACGAACGGCTCTGTGTCGAGCCCTCCCGGTTCTGCCTGAAACGCCTGCAGATCGGTCATCAGCGTATAGTCTGGCATCAGCCCTACACCTGTTCGCCCCACCAGACCAAAGCCCCCGAGGTTCTGAAACGACGCGACCAACAGTGATTGGACGAGCGCCGGCGCTGGTTCCGACCACCGTGCACCTGGAAGGTACTGGGCCTGAAATGGCAGCGGTTTGATCAGGATCCGATCTGTCGCGAGGACCCCCGCCGACACGGGCAGTTCGACCACCAGATGTGCACCGCCGGACCGGGCCGCAGATGCGGACACCGCGGGAGACAAGGTGTAGTCATCCAACGGTGCGCTGGCGTCGGATATGGCTGTCAGCGCGCCGCAGCTCGACAGGAAAGATAGGGCGAGGACAGCGATGACTTTCCGGATCAGTTCCATGGTATCAATTCCTGTATGTAGGGGTCTGATTGCCCAGCAGGAAACGCCCTGGATCGCTCGCGATCCGGGAGGTCAATGCATTGATATGTGCCACCATGGCGCGTGCCTCTGTGGCAAGGGCGCTGAACTGCGGCAGCCCGTTATTGGCAAAGGTTTCAAACCCGGCGGCCGAGCGGCCCAGCCTGTCGACTGCCGCGCCCAGCTGGTCCGTGATGGCTGGAAGATCATCGACAAGAACGCCATCGGCACTGGCGATGAGCGCCTGAAGGTCGACAAGGGTAGCACTGGCATTTGCCATCGTTACCTCGGCCGAGGCCATCACGGATTCGGTGCGCGTCGCCATGGCGTCGATTCTCGCGGTAGCAGTTTCGACGTTGCGCAGGATTGCGGTGATTGCGGCCCCGTTTTCCGGCGTGGTGAACGACCGGATATCGCGCATCAGCAGGATCGCCTCGGCCAGGACATCCGGGGCATCTGTCAGAAGGTTCTGAAATGCTGAGGGTTCCGAAGGAATCAGCGGTACATCGGCAGGCGGTACGACGCCAATGGGCTCGGCATCAGCGCGCCCTCCCGCCAATGCGACAAACGACACGCCGGTCACGCCCTGCGATGACAGTGTGGCCAAAGTGTCTTCGCGCACCGGGGTACTGGCATAGATCTCGATCCTGACCCGGACCAGCGCCGGATCATCACGGTCGAGTGCGATTGACAACACTTTGCCAACCTCAACTCCATTGTATCGAACGGTGCTTGCCTGCCCAAGACCCGCGACAGAGTCGAAAACGATGTCATATTGCGCGTAGGTCCGATCGATCTGGACCTTTGCCAGCCAAAGAGTAAATCCCATCACTGCAACAAGGCCAACAATCGTGAAAACCCCGACCAGCAGGTATCTGGCGCGCGTTTCCATCAGGTTGCCACGGACATTGGTTGGGCGGCGTGGGCGCGAGGGCCGTTGAAATAGGCATGTATCCAAGGCTGATCGACAAGGCGCATTTCAGCCATCGTACCGGTGACCATGACCTTGCGTTCGGCCAGAACAGCGATGCGGTCGCAGGTCGCGTGCAACGTATCGAGATCATGAGTGACCAGAAAGACCGTCAGCCCCAGAGCCTGTTGCAGCGCCTTGATCAGCTCATCGAATTCCGTCGCGCCAATAGGATCGAGACCGGCGGTGGGTTCGTCCAGAAACAGGATTTCGGGATCGAGCGACAGCGCGTGTGCCAGCCCGGCTCGTTTGCGCATCCCTCCCGAAAGCTCGGATGGTGATTTATCCCCCGCAGAGACGGGCAGACCCACCATCGCGATCCGCAGATCGGCCAGCGCATTACGGGTTCGGGCATCGACGCCACGCCGCTCTCGCATGGGGGCCGCCACGTTTTCGCGCACGGTAAGGGACGAAAACAGCGCGCCGCCCTGAAACATGACGCCCCAGCGGTTCTGCACTGTGCGCAGGTGCTCCGGATCGGCTGTTAGCACGTCAGTGCCCAGAACCGAGATATGACCAGCGTTTGGGACCTGCAAGCCGACAATGGTGCGTAGTAGCACGGATTTACCACTACCAGAGGTCCCTACCACGCCCAGAACCTCGCCCCGGAAAACATCGAGGTCCAGGCCATCATGAACCGCAGTCGTGCCGAACCGGTTAACTAACCCGCGGATCGTGATGATCGGCTCCAGGTTCATCAAATCCCCCAGACAGCAAAGAAGATTGAGAACATTGCATCCACGACAATGACCAGAAAGATCGCGGCCACGACCGATCGTGAGGTTCTGTTGCCCAGCGATTCGGTATCGCCCTTGACCTGCATCCCCTGATGGCAGCCGACAACACCGATGATCACCGCAAACACTGGTGCCTTGGCCAGACCAATCAACAGGTGCGACACGTCGGTATTGTTCAACAGCTGGGTGCGGAACATGCCGGGCGAAATGCCCAACTCGATCCAGGCCATCAACGCTCCACCAACCAGTCCAGCCATGTCGGCGATGAACCCAAGTAGCGGCAGCAAGATCACCAATGCCAAGACACGGGGCAGCACCAGCAGCTCGATCGGATCAAGTCCGAGAACGCGCATCGCATCGATTTCCTCGCGCATTTTCATCGACCCGATGGTCGCCGTAAATGCCGATGCAGATCGCCCCGCCACGATAACCGCGGTCAGCAGGATCCCAAGTTCTCGCAGGATCGAAATAGCGATCAGGTCGACGACGTAAACCTCGGCACCGAATTGTTTTAGCTGCGAGGCACCCTGGAATGACAGTACGATGCCGATGAGGAAGCCCATCAGGACCACAATGGGCACTGCATTCAGCCCGGCCAGGTGCATGTGATGAACCAGAGCTGTCAGGCGCAGCCGCGATGGATGCAGGACCGTCCACCCGAACTGGGCCATGACAAGGCCCAGAAATCCAAGGCTTTCAGCTATGCTTGAGGCCTTTTTGCTGACGGCTTCACCCAGTCCGACTAAACCATCTCCCATTGCATGATGTAGGCCGCGCGGTTGGTGGACTTTAGCAGCGTCCGCCATAGCGTCTGTCACCGTCTTAAGCAGCAGGGTCTGTGCTGGACTGGCCCCGATGACGGCAATCGTCTCGCCCCTGAGGGCCGCGGCATTGCGGCATGAGGCAATCAGCCAGGCACCAGCCGTATCGAGCACGCCAACGCCCGACAAATCGAACGCCTTGATAGTTCCCTCGCCCCCGAGGATTGTCCGCGTCGAGGCAAGGCTTGCCAAATTCACATCGCCCCGCAGGACTATGGTGCCGGGGATAGTGCCCCCGCGCGTGGTGTAGGAGCGTGGACCTTCGGAGAGGTCCGAGTCTGATCAGGATGCCACGGCGGGC
>NZ_JAATOS010000852.1:0-966 GCF_011806505.1 Salipiger sp. HF18
GGCAAGAAGATGAAGCTCTTTCACCGCATTCTGCAGGAAGACGGCAGCCTTGCGGCCACCATCGAAACGCTCATGCTGCACACCGATCTGACCACTCGCCGCGCCTGCCTGCCCGAGCCGCAGGTGCAGGCGGCACTTGAAACCCTTGCCGCCGCCCATGCCGGACGCCCTGCCCCGGGCGCCGGTGGGTCGGTCGGCCAACGCTGAGAGAGACCATGTCCCCCGAAGAGAAACAGACCCGCGAAGAGTTGGCCGCCTGCTATCGCCTGGCTGCGCTGCACAAGTTCACCGACCTGATCTACACCCACATCACCGCCCGCGTGCCGGGCGAGGACGGGCATTTCCTGATCAACCCTTACGGCTGGCGCTGGGAAGAGATCACCGCCTCGTCGCTCGTCAAGATCGACGTAGACGGCAACAAGGTCGACGGAAGCCCGCACCGGGTGAACCCGGCGGGCTTCACCATTCACTCGGCGGTGCACATGAACCGGCACGATGCGGCATGGATCATGCACACCCACACCCGGGCGGGCGTGGCCGTGTCCTGCATGGAGGAGGGGCTGCTGCCGCTCAACCAGATCTCGCTGCAGTTCCACAACCGCATCGCCTACCATGATTTCGAGGGCATCGCGCTCGATCTGGAAGAGCGTGAGCGCATCGTCGCGGATTTCGGCGCCCACCCGGTGCTGGTGCTGCGCAACCACGGGCTCATCGCCACCGGCCGCAGCGCGGCGGAGATGTTCAACAACATGTTCTACCTCGAGCGCGCCTGCGAAATACAGGTCGCGGCGACCTCCTCAGGCCAGACGCTGCGGCTGGTCGGCGACGACATCGCCGCGCGGGTGCACCAGCAATACGTGCAGATGAACGAGGAAGACGGCGACCTGCAGCTCGAGTGGGATGCCCATCTGCGCTCCATCGACGGGCTGGGCCGCGACTACCGCGCTTGACACCTGCAAGGGTCGC
>NZ_JAATOS010000853.1:0-965 GCF_011806505.1 Salipiger sp. HF18
GCATCCATCGCGCCCACGCGGGCGGCGGCGGTGTGCAGCACCATGAACTTGCTCCGGGTGTCCTCGGCCAGCTTCATCGCGGCGGCGAGCACGGCGGCGCCATCGGCCTCCTGCAGCGCGCCCTGCCCCACGATGACCACCGACGGCGCCTCGAGCACCGAGTCGTACTCCTTGTCGAGCAGCGACGACAGCGCGGCGCGGTCGGCGCCCACATGGGCGTAATCGTAGGTGAGGTCGACCGCCTCGCCCACCAGCCCGACCTTGGCGCCATGCAGCCAGGCCTTGCGGATGCGGGCGTTCAGCACCGGCGCCTCGTCACGCGGATTGGCGCCGATCAGCTGGATGAACTGCGCGGTGTCGATGTCCTCGATGGTGGCGTTGCCGACATAGCCCGCGCGGTTGCCCGCGGGCAGCTTGGCACCGTCGGTGCGGCACTCGACCGAGCCGCCCAGGCCCTCGGTGATGGTCTTGAGCGAGAACGCGGCCTCGACCGGGGCGAGATCGCCCACCAGCCCCACCGGTTTCGACGCGCCCTTGAGTGCCGCCGCGACCTTCGTCAGCGCCTCGGGCCAGGTGGCGGGCTTCAGCTTGCCGTCGACGCGGATGTAGGGACGGTCGAGACGCTGGCGTCGCAGGCCGTCCCAGACGAAGCGGGTCTTGTCCGAGATCCACTCCTCGTTGATGCCGTCGTGGTTGCGCGGCAGGAAGCGCATCACTTCGCGGCCCTTGGTGTCGACGCGGATGTTCGAGCCCATGGCGTCCATGACGTCGATGCTCTCGGTCTTGGTCAGCTCCCACGGGCGGGCGGTGAAGGCATAGGGCTTGGAGACCAGCGCCCCCACCGGGCAGAGGTCGATGATGTTGCCCTGCAGGTTCGAATCCAGCGTCTGGTTCAGGTAGCTGGTGATCTCGGCATCCTCGCCGCGGCCGGTCTGGCCCATCTGGGTGATGCCCGCCACCTCGGT
>NZ_JAATOS010000854.1:0-962 GCF_011806505.1 Salipiger sp. HF18
CCCCAGCCATCCTCCGGTCGGTGACCTCTCGTCTGTTTCTCGTTTCCCCTCTCACCTCTCTGCCCTCCACTGGCAGTGTAGGGCGCGCTGCGGGCGTCCTTGCCGCCCGGCGTGATGCTGGCTTAGGCGGGCGGATCTGAGAGCACCGTAGCCCTTTGGTTCGCCATCGGGTCACCAGCCCCGTCGCTCGCGATCGTTCCAACAGCCCTTTTGGCCGCCAGCCGGCCGAAACGCCATCCATGGCGCCAGCCATCGAGACCGGTGACGCGAGCGCGTGCTCTCGGATTGAAGGCTCGGCGCGGCCTCGGACCCAAGCCTCCGGCAGGACGCGACGGAGAATCAAACGTCGCCCGCGCTCGGGATCGAGCCGTGCCGGAACGACCGCCTCAGCCCGGTCGCAGCCCGGTCTCGACCAGCATACCGCGGCGCTTGGCCTCGTAGTAGTAGCCCCGCGCATACCAGCCGATGGCGCTGTCCTGGCTGCCGTTGGACAGAAGCCACGCGCCCCGCAGGTATTTCACCCCGAACCGGAGGTTGGTGTCCGCGTTGAGCAGATCGCGTGCCTCACCCTGGAATCCCATGGTCCGCGCGGTCTGCGGCAGGATCTGGAGCAGCCCGTAGTAGGGACCGTTGCGCGCTGTCGGGGTGTGGGTGCTCTCGCGGATCGCCAGACGGTGCACGAGCGGGCGCGGCACCTCGTAGTGATCGGACCACTTGTTGATGAGCTGGCGCAGTTCTGGCGTTTCGTTGGGGTAGAGCGGCGGATCATACCGCCCGGGCTTGGCCTCTTCGCGAGCAGGCCCACTGCTGCAGGCGGCAAGCGCTCCAAGAATGAGCAGGAGCCCCGCACGGCGCGAGTAGCTGGTCATCATCGAATCCCTGGCAACGACGTCGCGGATCTCTAGCCCAACATCGCAAATCTGCCTATCCCGCAGGGCCGCGCGGTCCGGCGCATGGGCGCT
>NZ_JAATOS010000855.1:0-960 GCF_011806505.1 Salipiger sp. HF18
CTTGTTACTTATGGGGGCGCAATTTACCGTTGCGCTTGGTAAACTCTTGACCAACGGGGCGGTGCCGATTCGTGCGATTGGCGAGACAGTCCCCCACGGCTGAGATAGCGAGGGCAAGATGAGCCAGATCGAAGAATTGCAGTCGCGGATGTCGCGCGCGCTCGACCGGATCGCCAAGGGGGTCGAGGCGCTGTCTGCCGCGCCGCCATCCGCACCGGTGCCCGAGGCGGCGCCCGGGCCTGCGACCGCTGTCGATACGGGCTGGGCCGAGGCCGCCGAGGAAGCCGCCGCCGAGGCCGCGGCAGAGATCGCCCGGCTGCGCGACGCGCTCGACGAAGAGAAAATGGCCAATTCCCAGCTCGAGGAGCGGGTGCACACGCTGCGCTCCCGTCTCGAAGAGGCGCAGGCTGCACCCACAGCGCCGATGGTGTCCGACGCCGCGCTGATGGAGCGGGTCGAGGCACAACGCGAGAGCATGGCGGCGCTCGACGCCGAGATGCAGCGCCTGAAGACCGCCAACGACATGCTGCGCAAGACCTGCGAGGAGATGCGCGGCGCGCTGCAGGACAACGTGGGCGAGCCGCATCTGGTCAACAAGGCGATGCTGGCCGAGCTCGAGGCGCTGCGTGCGGCGCGTGCGGCGGACGAGGCCGAGATCCGCGCGGTACTCGGTGCAATGGCTCCGCTGCAGTCCGAGGCGGAGGGGCAGGACGTATCGCATGGCGATGAGGAGACGGTGCAATGAGCCAGATCGAAGTCCAGATCATCATCGGGAACCGCACTTTCGACGTGGCCTGCCAGCAGGGCGAGGAACAGTACCTGCTGACCGCGGCGCGCATGCTCGACATCGAGGCGCAGGTGCTGGTGGAACAGATCGGCCGGATGCCGGAATCGCGGCTGCTGCTGATGTCCGGTCTGATGCTGGCGGACAAGACCGCCGGGCTCGAGAACAGCTGCGCG
>NZ_JAATOS010000856.1:0-959 GCF_011806505.1 Salipiger sp. HF18
GCCGAAGCGCTCGCGCAGCTGGGCGATCATCTGCTCGTCGGCGGCGCCCGCCTCGCCCGCGAGCACCACGGCGGGATCGCCGGGGGCCGCGTGCAGCAGGCAGAAGTTCAGAACCGCGATGGCAAGCAGCGTCAGCGCGGCTTTCGCAAGCCGCGACAGGATGGCGACGAAAACGGACATGCCGGTCGCTCCCTCAGATTGGGTCGTCAGGGGAGGCCGGGCAGGCCCGAGGGGCCCGCCCGACCGGCTCTGTTACTTCTCGATCCAGGCGTTGCGCGGACCGTCGTTCACGCCGATGCCGGTGGTCACGAGGTCTTTGATGTCGCAACGGTAGATGGTCGGGAACTCGAGCTCGAGCAGCCAGGCCACCGGCACGTCATCGACGATCTCCTTCTGGATCTCGTTGTAGGCGGTCTGCCTGTCCTCGGGCGAGATCATCGTCGCGGCAGAGAACCACTTCTCGTCGAGCTCGGGGTTCTCGTAGCCCTCGACGTTGTTCCAGGGGCTGCCCTTGCTGATCTGGTCAGAGGTGTAGTTCCGCGACACGCCAAGCGCCGGATCGCCGTACTGGTAGAGGTAGGTGAAGGCCATGTCGTAGTCCCACTGGGACGTCTTCTCGTTCCAGCCGGCGACGTCGGTGCTGTCGATCTCGACGTTGATGCCGACCTCGGTGAGGTTCTGGCGGATGGCCTCGGCCCAGCGCTGCCAGGTCTCGCCGTAGGGCAGCGGCAGCAGGCGCACGGCCTCGCCGTCATAGCCCATCTCCTCGAGCAGCTCCTTGGCCTTGTCGGGGTTGTAGTCGTAGATCGTGACGTCGTCCGAGTAGAAGTTGGTCTTGGACGAGACCGGGCCGGTGGCCACGGTGCCGAAGCCGTTCCACACCACGTCGCGCTGGAAGTTGCGGTCCATCGCGTACATCACCGCCTGGCGGAAACGCACGTCCGAGGTCGGGCCCTCGC
>NZ_JAATOS010000857.1:0-958 GCF_011806505.1 Salipiger sp. HF18
TCGATCCACCTGCAGGCCGCCGCCGACGACGCCCGCGCACACCGCGAGGCCGCGGCGAGCGCCGAGGGCTGAGCGTCGCAGGGGCAGGGCGCCCGACGCCTCTGCCATGTCGCCGGAGCGTGGATCGACGTGACGCATGGCAGCGACAACGGACCGAGGTGCCCGGACCCGTCTCGCCCGCCGGCGTCCCGCTGCTCTGGCCGTGGATCGCCGCGGGCATGGCGCTTTACCTAGACGCAGGCGTGCCGGTCTTCGCCGACAACCTTTTCGAGAAGCACACCGTGGTGCAGGGCAGCGACCCCTCGCCGGCGGGCGATCCCCGGGGCCGCCCGGGGCCCCGGGACGCCACGGTCAGAGTTCGCGGGCCCGGCCGCGCAGCTGGAACTTCTGGATCTTGCCGGTCGAGGTCTTGGGAAGCTCCTCGAACACCACCGCCTTGGGGGTCTTGAACCCGGCCAGCCGGTCGCGGGCAAAGGCGATGAGCTCGGCCTCGGTCGCCGCGTGGCCGGGCTTCAGCTCGACGAAGGCGCAGGGCACCTCGCCCCATTTCTCGTCGGGCTTGGCCACCACCGCGCAGAGCAGCACGGCTTCATGCGCCATGAGCGTGTTCTCGACCTCGACCGAAGAGATGTTCTCGCCGCCCGATATGATGATGTCCTTGGCCCGGTCGGCGATCTGCAGATAGCTGTCAGGATGCAGCACGGCGATGTCGCCCGAGTGGAAATAGCCGCCCTCGAAGGCCTCGCGGGTGGCCTTGGGCGCCTTGAGGTAGCCCTTCATCACGCCATTGCCGCGGTGCATGATTTCGCCCTTGGTCTCGCCGTCGGCCTCGATGATGTTCATCTGCTCGTCCATGACAGTGACATGCTCCATGAAGGGCATGGCCACGCCCTGACGGGCCTTCATCGCGGCGCGCTCGTCGCCCTTGATGTGATCCCACGTCCCCTGCCACGCGCAT
>NZ_JAATOS010000858.1:0-948 GCF_011806505.1 Salipiger sp. HF18
GGGCTCGGGCGCGGCCTGGCTGGTGTCGCGCTACGAGTTCCCGGGCCGGCGCTGGCTCGAGTGGCTGCTGCTGTTGCCGCTGGCGATCCCGGCCTACGTGGGCGCCTACGCGCTGGTGGATTTCCTGGAATACGCGGGGCCCGTGCAGAGCGCCCTGCGGCAGCTCTTCGGCTGGAAGACCGCACGCGACTACTGGTTCCCCGAGATCCGCTCGATGGGCGCTGCCATCATCGTGCTCGCCGCCGCGCTCTACCCCTATGTCTACCTGCTCGCCCGCAACGCCTTCCGCGAGCAGTCGGGTTCGTCCGAGGAGGTGGCGCAGTCGCTGGGCTCCGGGGCGATGGGCCGGTTCTGGCGGGTGGGCCTGCCGCTGGCACGGCCCGCCATCGCCGCGGGCATGGCGATCGTGATGATGGAATCGGTGAACGACTTCGGCACGGTCGACTATTTCGCGGTGCAGACCCTGACCACCGGCATCTTCTCGGTCTGGCTGCAGAGCAACAACGCAGGCGGCGCCGCGCAGATCGCCACCACGGTGCTCGCGCTGGTGATCCTGCTGGTGCTGCTCGAGAAGAGCTCGCGCCGGAAGATGCGCTTCTTCAACCTTTCGACCCGCTCGCGCCCGGTCACCCGCAAGGTGCTGCCCTCGCGCGGGGCATGGCTGGCGACGCTGGCCTGCCTCATCCCCTTCGCCATGGGCTTCCTGCTGCCGGGCGGGGTGATCCTCAAGCACGCGCTGCGCAACGCCGAGAACTGGGCCGACCCCCGGCTCTGGGAGGCTGGGCTGCACACTTTGGTGGTCTGCGGTCTGGCGGCGATCTTGACGGTGCTGGGCGCGGTCTTCCTCGTCTACGGCGTGCGCCTCTCCGGGCACCAGCTGCCGCGGCTGCTGTTGCCGGTGACGACCATCGGCTACGCGGCGCCGGGAGCGGTACTGGGCGTCGGCAT
>NZ_JAATOS010000859.1:0-946 GCF_011806505.1 Salipiger sp. HF18
GGGCGTGCCGTCATGGAACATCACGCCTTCGCGCAGTTTGAAGACGTGCGTCTTGTCGTCCTCGAGATCCCAGCTTTCGGCGAGGTCCGGCTCGAAGGTGACATTCTCGCCGTCATAAACGATCTTGAGCAGGCCGTTGTGGATGTTGTTGATGATCTGGATCGCCGAGAGGAACCCGGTGAAATGCGGATCGAGGGTGTCGATGACCTTGATCGAGGCGATCTTGAGGTGACCGCTCTGCTGGGCACGTGCAATGCCCGGCACGCCGCTTGCAGCGGTCGCGGTGAGCAGGCCTGCGCCCATCCCCTTGAGGACCGCGCGGCGTCCGAGTCGTGCCGAAAGGCGTTGGGCGAGGACCTTCTTGTGGTCGATTCCCGTCATGTGTCGTACTCTCCTGTTGGCATGGTCTCCTCCCTTTTTTCTTCAACGAGGCCAGTGCCTTTCAGCGGTCCGGTTGGCTCCGGATCTCGCTGCACCCCGGCTGGTTCCGAGGCGTTTTTACGGTCGAATTCTCCTCCAAGGTCGCCGTTGTTATGAATTCAACTTGAAAGAACATGTATACATATGCAAGATAAAAGTGCATCAAACTGCGAGAGCGGGCGACCGGTGACTATTCGCACGGCAGAGAACATCTACGAGACCCTGGTCGACGGCATCGTGGCCGGCCGGATGGCCCCGGGCGAGCCGCTGGTCGAGCAGGCGCTGGCGGAACAGTTCGGCGTGTCGCGCACACCGGTGCGCGAGGCGCTGCACCGGCTCGAGCAGGCCAACCTTGCCGAGCGCGGTGCCCGGCGGGCCTTCGTGGTCCGGCGCATGGCGCCTGAGGACCTGGCCGAACTCTTCGAGGCGGCGGGCGAGGTCGAGAGCGCGCTTGCGGCGCTGTCGGCCCACCGCATGACCGAGATCGAGCGGCGCACGCTGGTGGCCATCGTCGACGAGGGCCATG
>NZ_JAATOS010000860.1:0-941 GCF_011806505.1 Salipiger sp. HF18
GACCTTGCGCTCTGAGGCGCGACTGAGGCGCGCTTGGCGGCGCCTCAGTCGCGCAGCAGCTTCAGCGCCTCGCGCAGGTCGATGGCACCATCGTAGAGCGCCCGGCCCGAGATCGCACCGTTGAGCGAGGTGCCGCAGTCGCGCAGCGCCTTGAGATCCTTGAGCGACGACACCCCGCCCGAGGCGATGACCGGGATGGTGACCGCGCGGGCGAGCGCCGCGGTGGCCTCGATGTTGGGGCCCTGCATGGCACCGTCGCGGTTGATGTCGGTGTAGATGATGGCGGCGACGCCCGCGTCCTCGTAGCTCTTCGCGAGCTCGATGGCGTCTACGTCGGTGACCTCGGCCCAGCCCTTGGTGGCCACGCGGCCGTCCTTGGCGTCGATGCCCACGGCGATCTTGCCGGGGAACTCGGCCGCGGCCTCGCGCACGAGGGCGGGGTTCTCGACCGCCACGGTCCCGAGGATCACCCGCGCCAGCCCCTTGTCGAGCCAGCGCTCGATGGTGGCCATGTCACGGATGCCGCCGCCGAGCTGGGCGGGGGTGTTGGTGGTCTTGAGGATGGCCTCGACCGCGGCGGCGTTGACCGGCTCGCCGGCGAAGGCGCCGTTGAGATCCACGAGATGGAGCCACTCGCAGCCGGCGGCCACGAACTCCAGCGCCTGGGCGGCGGGGTCGTCGTTGAACACGGTGGCCTTGTCCATGTCGCCGCGAAGCAGGCGCACGGCTTTGCCGTCCTTGAGGTCGATCGCAGGGTAGAGGATCATTGCTGTCTGCTCAGTGCCGTTTTCTTGATCGTTTCATGACGCCGGGTCGCACATTATCGGACCCGGCGTCAATATTGAACGAAAACCCCGGCGGGTGCCATGCTGCAAGTCGATTTGCTCGACGGGAGGAGAGGAGCGATGAAGAAGGTGACGGCAATGGCCTGCGGACTGGCG
>NZ_JAATOS010000861.1:0-937 GCF_011806505.1 Salipiger sp. HF18
CACGGCTCGAGCAGCGCCTGCTGCTCGGCCTCGCTCAGGGCGCGGGCCGAGGCGACACCGGGGGTCTGCTGCAGCAGCCGCAGCGCGGTGGCGGTCTGCTCCGCCATCTGCCCGTCGGGCGCCGAGATCCGCACCGTCGAGGCCCGTGCAAGCTCGTCGCCCCAGCTGGTGGCCAGCCGTCCTGCCGCCAGCGACAGCGCCAGCGCGAAGACCGCGAGAAAGGCCATGGCGGCAGCGGCGAAGAGCGTCAGACGCGCGGTGAAACCGGTGGGCGGCACGACCCGGTCGGCAGCCTTGTCGCCGCGGCCGAGCGCGAACAGCGTTTGCAGCGTTGCCTTCACAGATCGACCCCCGCCGCGTTCAGCCTGCGGTTGGCGATGCGCAGCACCCGCGCCTGCACCTGCGACTTGGCGGCCCGGATGAGCTGCAGGTCGTGGGTCGCGATCAGCACCGTGACGCCCATGCGGTTGAGCTCGATCAGCAGGCGCAGCAGCCGCTGCGACATCTCCCAGTCGACGTTGCCGGTGGGTTCGTCCGCCAGCACCACCTCGGGCGACATGATGACGGCGCGGGCCAGCGCCGCGCGCTGACGCTCGCCGCCGGAAAGCTCGGGGGGCAGCGCGCCGGCGCGCTCGGTCAGCCCGACCCAGGCCATCAGCTCGCGCAGATTGTCGTCCTGCTCGGGCATCGCCTGCCCCGCGACGGCCATCGGCAGCGCGACGTTCTCGGCCACCGAGAGGTGGTCCAGGAACTGGCAATCCTGATGCACCACGCCGATGCGGCGGCGGCTCATGGCGATGTCGTCGCGGTCCATCTGCCGGACATCCTGCCCGAACAGACGCGCGACGCCGGCGGTGGGACGCAGCGCACCGTAACAGAGCTTGAGAAGGGTGGTCTTGCCCGCCCCGGACGGGCCGGGGAGGAAGTGAAACGACCC
>NZ_JAATOS010000086.1:0-13249 GCF_011806505.1 Salipiger sp. HF18
CCATCCCCTGCGACGCCGCCGTCATCACCACCGGCGTCTGGTCCGGGCCGCTGGCGCGCAAGCTCGGCGTCAACGCGCCGCTGGAATCCGAGCGCGGCTACCATCTCGAGCTCTACGAGCCCTCGGTCATGCCCCGGAACCCGGTGATGATCGCCAGCGGCAAGTTCGTCGCGACCCCGATGGACGGACGCCTGCGCCTTGCCGGCATCGTCGAGCTTGGCGGTCTCGACCTGCCGCCGTCGCGCGCGCCCTTCGAGCTGCTCGAAAAGCAGATCCGCGCCGCGGTGCCCGGGCTGACATGGAAGAAGACCGCGGAGTGGATGGGGCACCGGCCGTCGATGGCCGATTCCCTGCCGATCATCGGGGAATCGCCGGCGGTGAAAGGGGCCTACATGGGCTTCGGCCACGATCACGTCGGTTTGACGGGCGGCCCCAAGACCGGGCGGCTTCTTTCTCAGCTGATCTCGGGCCGGACGCCGAACATCAATCTTGCGCCCTACGCCCCGGATCGGTTTCACTAGCCTCACCAAAAAACATTAGAACACAAACAACAGGGAGAGACAGATCATGAAACTCGCGAACACGCTGCTCGCAGCGACGGCGCTTGCCGGCATCGGCGCGGCGGCTCAGGCCGAGAAGTGGGACATGCCCATGGCCTACGCCGCGACCAACTTCCATTCGGAAGTCGGCGCCACCTTCGCCAGCTGCGTGACCGATGGCACCGGCGGCGAGCTCGAGATCGTGACCCACCCCTCGGGCTCGCTCTTCGGCGGCGCCGAGATCAAGCGCGCGGTGATGACCGGCCAGGCGATGATCGGCGAGCGTCTGCTTTCTGCCCACCAGAACGAGAACGCGCTCTACGGCGTCGACTCGATCCCCTTCCTCGTCTCCTCCTTCGACGAGCACGAGAAGCTCTGGTCGATCGCCCTGCCCTATGTCGAGAAGGCGCTGGAAGAGGACAACCTGCACTACGTCTACTCGGTGCCGTGGCCGCCGCAGGGGCTCTACATGAACAAGGAGCTGACCGACATCGAAGGCATGAAGGGCGTGAAGTTCCGCTCGTACTCGGCGGCGACCGCCAAGATGGCCGAGCTGACCGGCGCCCTGCCGGTGCAGGTCGAAGCGGCGGAACTGAGCCAGGCGCTGGCCACCGGCGTGGCCGAGAGCTTCATCTCGTCGGGCGCCACCGGCTATGACCGCAAGGTCTGGGAGCACCTGTCGCATTTCTACGAGGTCGACGCATGGCTGCCGCGCAACGCGGTCTTCGTGAACCTCGACGCCTGGAACGACCTGTCGGACGAGGCCAAGACGGTCATCACCGACTGCGGCGCCGCCGCCGCCGCCGAGGGTCTGCAGAAGTCCATCGACTACACCAACTTCACGCTCGACGAGCTGAAGAAGAACGGCATGTCCGTCGAGCGGGCCTCGGACCACCTGATGGGCCAGCTGCAGGAGATGGGCGAGGTCATGACCGCCGAGTGGCTCGAGACCGCGGGCGACGACGGCAAGGCCATCGTCGACGCCTACAAGGGCGAGTGATCCAGGCCGAGTGAGCCGGGTCACGTGACCCGGCACGACTGACACGGGACCGGTCGCCCCGCGACGGGCGGTCGGCAGGATGACCCGGGCGGCGCCACGCGCGCCGTCCGGCACACCCGGCAGACGGTGACTTCGATCTCCGGCCCTGCGCGCCCCATGCGCAGGCCGCCGCGTCACCGCGACAGCCTCAAAAAGCCCCATGGGCCAACAGACAACAGGCAGGGAGGACAGGGCATGGCCGCCGCACGGACGCTTCGGCGCATCCTCGATACGTTCTATCTCATCGGCGGGATCCTCGCCTCGCTCTTCCTGATCGCGATCCTCGCGATCATCGTGCTGCAGATGCTGGCGCGCTGGACCGGGCATGTCTTTCCCGGCGCCACCGACTACGCCGGCTACTGCATGGCCGCGGCGTCCTTCTTCGCCTTCGCCTACGCGCTCAACCACGGCGCCCACATCCGGGTCTCGCTGTTGCTCACCGGGCTCGGCAGGCACCGCTGGTGGGGCGAGCTCTGGTGCTTCGGCATCGGCACCGCGATCTCGACCTGGTTCGCGTGGTACGCGATCCGCGGCAACCAGATCTCGTGGCGCTTCAAGGAACTGAGCCAGGGGCTCGACGCGACGCCGATGTGGATCCCGCAGCTGTCGATGTCGATCGGCACCGTCATGCTCGCCGTGGCGTTCTGGGACCACCTCGTGCGGCTGATCTTCACCGGGTCGCACGGCATCACCACCGACCTCGTCGACCAGAGCCAGGGAGAATGAGTTGGAACAGCTGATCCCCATCGGAATCTTCCTCTTCGTCCTTTTCCTGCTGCTGGGCTCCGGCGTCTGGGTGGGCCTTGCGCTGATGGGCGTGGCCTACGTCGGCATGGAGATTTTCACCTCGCGCCCCGCCGGCGACGCGATGATCACCAAGATCTGGTCGTCCTCCTCGAGCTGGACGCTCACCGCGCTGCCGCTCTTCATCTGGATGGGCGAGATCCTCTACCGGACACGATTGTCGGAGGACATGTTCAAGGGCCTGAGCCCGTGGATGGCGCGGCTGCCCGGCGGGCTCGTGCACACCAACATCGTGGGCTGCACCGTCTTCGCGGCGGTCTCGGGCTCGTCGGCGGCGACGCTGACCACGGTCGGCAAGATGTCGATCCCCGAGCTGCGCCGGCGCCACTATCCCGAGACCATGGTCATCGGCACGCTGGCGGGGGCCGCGACGCTGGGGCTGATGATCCCGCCCTCGCTGACGCTTATCGTCTACGGCGTGACCATCAACGAGAGCGTCACCAAGCTCTTCATGGCGGGCGTTCTGCCGGGCCTCGTGCTGGCGCTGATGTTCATGGGCTACGTGGCGGTGATGTCGTGGACGTCCAGGGACTTCAACCCGACGCCCGAGCCCCACATGTCCTTCGTCGAGAAGCTCAAGAACTCGCGTTTCCTGATCCCGGTGATCTGCCTGATCGTCGTGGTCATCGGCTCGATGTACATGGGCTGGGCGACGGCGACCGAGGCCGCGGCCTTCGGCGTCATCGGCTCGCTGATCCTCGCGGCGGCGCAGGGCTCGCTGAGCTGGGGCACCTTCAGCGAGAGCCTCATGGGCGCGGTGCGTACCTCGGCGATGATCGCGCTGATCCTCGCGGGTGCCTCGTTCCTGTCGCTGTCGATGGGCTTCACCGGCATCCCGCGCGGGCTCGCCGACCTGATCGCCAGCTGGGAGCTGTCGAAGTTCCAGCTGATCATGGCGCTGCTGGTGTTCTACATCATCCTTGGCTGCTTCCTCGACGGCATCTCGTCGGTGGTGCTGACCATGGCCGTGGTCGAGCCGATGATCCGGGCACAGGGGATCGACCTGATCTGGTTCGGCATCTTCATCGTGGTGGTGGTCGAGATGGCGCAGATCACGCCGCCCATCGGCTTCAACCTCTTCGTGCTGCAGGGCATGACCGGGCACGAGATGAACTTCATCGCCCGCGCCGCGATCCCGATGTTCCTCATCATGGTGGTCATGGTCTTCGTGCTCATCGTCTTCCCCGAGCTCGCCACGTGGCTGCCCGACAACATCCGCAAGGGCCCGGGCGGCTGATAAGGTGACCGAGGCCTGGACACATCTCGCGGCGGCCCCCTGGGTCGCCGCAATCGCCTTCGCCATCGTCTTTGTGGGCGCCGTGGTGCAATTCTCGCTCGGCATGGGTTTCGGGCTGACCGTGGCGCCGGTGCTGGCGCTCATCGACCCGGTGCTCGTGCCCTTCCCCGCCCTGCTCATGAGCTTCGCCGTCGCCGCGGGCGGCGCCCTGCGCGAGCTGCACGCGGTGCGATGGGACGCGGTCGTCTGCGCCGCCGGAGGCCGGGGCCTCGGCGCGGCCATCGCCGCAATGCTGCTCGGGGGCATCGCCTCGGCGCAGGGCTTCAGCCTCGTGTTCGGGCTATTGGTGCTTGGCGCGGTGGCTCTGTCGGTGGCGGGGCTGAGACTTGGCTTCACCTACCGCAACCTGCTGGGCATGGGCGCGGTCTCGGGGGTGATGGCGACGATCACCTCGGTGGGCGCGCCGCCGCTTGCCATGGTGTTCCAGGGCCAGCCACCGGGCGAGGCCCGCCCGACGCTCGCGGCGATCTTCACCTTCGGAACCCTGTTCTCGATCGCCGGGCTCTGGCTTGGCGGCTTCGCCGGGGTGCGCGAGCTGTGGCTGGCGCTGCTGCTGTCGCCCGCGGCGCTGGCGGGGTTCTTCGCCACGCGCCTGCTGGGCGGGGTGCTCGACACCCGCTACCGGGCGCTCCTGCTGGGCGTGAGCGGGCTCGCCGGGCTGGCGCTGGTGATCCGGGGGCTGGCATGAGCCCGCTGCTGGCCTGCGCCCGGCACGCGCGCTGGCTGCTGGTGGCGGGGCTCGTTGCCGGCGTCGCGGTGCCCGGCGTCGCCTCGGCGGTGCGACCATGGCTGCCCGAGCTGGTGGCGCTGATGCTCTTCCTCGCGGCCCTCAGGATCGGCCCGCGCCGCGCCGTCGGCGCGCTCCACGAGCTGCGTGAGACCGCCGCCGTGCTGCTGGCGTGGCAACTCGCCCTGCCCCTCGCGGCACTGGCGCTCTTCGCCGCGACAGGTCTGCTTGGCCAGCCCGTCGCACTTGCGCTGATACTGATGCTTGCCGCCTCGCCGCTGGCGGGGAGCCCGAACCTCACCATGCTGGTCGGCGCCGACCCCGCCCCGGCACTGCGCCTGCTGATCCTCGGCACCGCGGCGCTGCCGCTCAGTGTCATTCCGGTGTTCTGGGCCCTGCCCGCCCTCGGCAGCGCCGCCGCGGTCACGGGCTCGGTGCTGCGGCTGCTGATGACCATCGGACTTGCCGCGGGGCTCGCCTTCGCGCTGCGCCTGACGCTGATGAAGACCCCCTCCGAGACCGCGCTCGCCCGCATGGACGGGCTCTCGGCGCTGACCATGACGGTGATGGTGCTGGGGCTCATGTCCGCCGTGGGCCCTGCCCTCTCCGAGCGCCTGCTGGCGCTGGCCGGGTGGCTGGCGCTGGCCTGTGCCGCCAATCTCGGGCCGCAATGCGTGGTGGCGCTGCTGCTGAGGGGCCGGATGCCCGGCCCGCGCATCCCGGCGCTGGCCATCACCGCGGGCAACCGCAACATCGCGCTCTTCCTCGTGGCGCTGCCGCCCGAGACCACCGACGCGCTGCTGCTGTTCATCGGCTGCTACCAGGTGCCGATGTATCTGACCCCGCTCCTGATGACCCGCTTCTACGCCCGGCTGCGCTAGGCCACGTGCCCGGCGGGCCAGCGCGGCAGGAAACTGTCGCGCTCGGCGGCGATGAACTCCCACACGGTGCGGGCGGCGCCGCTCAGCGGGGCGTCGGTCGGGTGCAGCAGGAACCAGTGGCGCATGATCGGCAGCCCGGGAAGGTCCAGCGTCACCAGCCGCCCCGAGCGCAGTTCCTCGACCACCGTGTGATACGAGATGAGCGCGATCCCCAGCCCCGCGATCACCGCCTGCTTGATGGTCTCGTTGGTGCCCATCTCGGAGCGCTCATAGGGCTTGCCCTCGCCGATCCGGTCCAGAAACCGGGTCGCGAGGATGCGGGTGCCCGAGCCCTGCTCGCGCATCAGGATGATCTCGTTCAGCACCTCGTCGGGGGTGATGTCGCGCTTCGCGGCCAGCGGATGATCGGGCGGCGCGATCAGCACGTGCGGGTGATCCCCGAGCGAGATCGCCTCGAGCGCCGGCACCCGCGGCGGCCGCCCCATGATCGCAAGATCCAGCGCCCCGTCCTGCAACGCGCCGATGATGCTGTCGCGGTTGCCGATCTGCAGCAGGATCTCGATGTCGGGGCAGCTCCTGCGCAGGCGGGCGACGATGCCCGGGGCGAAATACTTGCCGGTCGAGACCACCCCCAGAACCACCGTCCCGGCGAGCCCCTTCTGCAACGCATCGATTCTTCGCAATGCGATCCGGAGGCCCGCGTCGGCCCTCTCGTAGGCGTGCAGAAGCACCGCGCCTTCGGCGGTAACGGTGAAAGGGCCGGCCCCGTCCCGCGACAGCATGGCACAGCCAAAGGTATGGTCTAGGGCCTTGAGCTGGCTGTGCACCGCCGGGGCAGTAAGACCCAGCTCTTCGGCGGCACGCGAAATTGATCCAGTTTTTTCAACGGCTTCCAGAGCGCGAAGCTGTTTGAACGTCAGCGAGGCCAATCTGCGCATTAAATTTCTCCGAAAGAGAGATCAGATTTTTTAAATTTTCTAACAACGCCCGATGCGGAAGATCAAGCCTCAGTCACCCGTCGAGGAGGAGGCCTTGATGACCGACAGGAACCCCTATTCACCCGACGCGCCGATTCCGGCCGGTCTCCGCCCCGCGATGGAGGCGCTCGGCCGGGTCGGCCGCGACCTCGCCCGGCGCATTGCCCGCGGCCCGCTCGATGGCCGTCTCGACCGCACCGTGGGCGGCAACGCCGACGGCGACGCGCAGAAGGCGTTGGACGTGCTGGCCGACGCCGCGTTCCTCGCCGAGCTCAGGGGCACCGGCATCCGCTGGTACGCCTCGGAAGAGCAGGACGACGTCACCGAGCTCGACCCCGCCGGGCGGCTGGCGCTGGCCATCGACCCGCTCGACGGCTCGTCGAACATCGAGACCAACGTCTCCATCGGCACCATCTTCTCGCTTCGCGAGGCCAGGGATGAGGGCGTGGCGAGCTTCCTGCGCCCCGGTCACGAGCAGCTGGCGGCGGGCTACATCATCTACGGCCCGCAGTGCATGATGGTCGTCACCTTCGGCGACGGTGTGCAGGACTACCTGCTCGACCCCGCGACCGGGCTTTTCACGCTGGTCAACACGCGGCTGACGATCCCCGAGGAAAGCGCCGAGTTCGCGATCAACGCGTCGAACTACCGGCACTGGTCGAAGCCCGTGCGCGCCTACATCGACGACAGCATCGCCGGCAGCGAGGGTCCCCGCGCCAAGAACTTCAACATGCGCTGGATCGCCTCGCTGGTGGCCGAGACCCACCGGATCCTCGTGCGGGGCGGGCTGTTCCTCTACCCCCGCGACGCCCGTCCCGGCTACGCCGACGGCCGCCTGCGCATGGTCTACGAATGCGCCCCCATCGCGCTGCTGATCGAGCAGGCGCAGGGCCGTGCCACCGACGCCACCACGCGCATCCTCGACAAGGTGCCGGGCTCGCTGCACGCCCGCACGCCCTTCGTCTTCGGCTCGACCTCCAAGGTCGACCGCATCACCGCCTACCATGACCTCCCCGAGCAGGAAATCTCTGCCCTCTTCGGCAACCGCGGCCTGTTCCGCGTCTGATCGCCCCCAGGAAAGACCAGCAAGTCCCATGAGCAAGAAGCATCCCATCATCTCGGTCACCGGCTCGTCCGGCGCGGGGACCACCACGGTCAAGACGACGTTCGACCAGATCTTCCGCCGCGAAGGCATCAAGGCGGTGAGCATCGAGGGCGACGCCTTCCACCGCTACAACCGCGCCGACATGAAGGCCGAGCTCGAGAGCCGCAAGGCCGCCGGGGACGAGACCTTCTCGCATTTCTCCTACGACGCCAACGAGCTGGGCGCGCTGGAGGACATCTTCCGCACCTACGGCGAGACCGGCAGCGGCAAGACCCGCCACTACATCCACGACGACGCCGAGGCCGAGCCACTTCACCGACTGGAAGCCTTTCGAGGATGGCAGCGACCTGCTGTTCTACGAGGGCCTGCACGGCGCGGTGAAGAACGACGAGGTCAACCTCTCGGCGCTGGCGGATCTCAAGATCGGCGTGGTGCCGGTCATCAACCTCGAATGGATCCAGAAGATCCACCGCGACAAGGCCTCGCGCGGGTACACCACCGAGGCGGTGACCGACGTGATCCTGCGCCGGATGCACGCCTACGTGCACTGCATCTGCCCCCAGTTCACCGAGACCGACGTGAACTTCCAGCGCGTGCCGGTGGTCGACACCTCGAACCCGTTCATCGCCCGCTGGATCCCCACCGCCGACGAGAGCCTCGTGGTGATCCGGTTCAAGAGCCCGCGGGGGATCGATTTCCCCTACCTGACCTCGATGATCCAGAACTCCTGGATGAGCCGGGCGAACTCGATCGTCATTCCGGGCGGCAAGATGGACCTCGCCATGCAGCTCATCTTCACGCCGATGGTCCAGCGGCTCGTCAACGAATCCAAGCGCGCCTGAGGGAGGCACAGATGACCCTTCAACAGACAATCTCGACCAGCACCGAAGACCAGATGGCCAACGCCATCCGCGCGCTCGCGATGGACGCGGTGCAGGCGGCGAACTCGGGCCATCCCGGCGCGCCCATGGGCATGGCCGACGTGGCAACGGTGCTCTTCAACCGCTTCATGACGCTCGACCCGAAGGACCCCAGCTGGGCCGACCGCGACCGCTTCGTCATGAGCGCCGGGCACGGCTCGATGCTGGTCTACGCGATCAACCACCTGCTGGGCTACGACGACATGCCGATGGACCAGCTGCGCCGCTTCCGCCAGCTTGGCAGCCGCACCGCCGGGCACCCGGAATACGGCCACGCCAAGGGCATCGAGACCACCACGGGGCCACTCGGCCAGGGCATTTCCACCGCCGTCGGGATGGCGCTGGCCGAGCGCATGATGAACGCCCGCTTCGGCGACGATCTCGTGGACCACTACACCTATGTCATCGCCGGCGACGGCTGCCTGATGGAAGGCATCAGCCACGAGGCCATCGACCTCGCCGGACACCTTGGACTCTCCCGCCTGATCGTTCTCTGGGACGACAATGGCATCACCATCGACGGAGGCACCGACCTCTCCACCTCCACCAACCAGCTGGCGCGCTTCGCGGCGGCGGGCTGGCACGTTGCCTCCGTCGATGGGCATGACAAGACCGCCGTCGCGGCCGCACTCGAGACGGCGCGCGCCGAAGCCTCCCCCTCCCTGATCGCCTGCAAGACGATCATCGGCTTCGGCGCACCAAACAAGCAGGGCTCGCACGACGTGCACGGCGCGCCGCTGGGCGATGCCGAGATCGCCGCCGCGCGCGAGACGCTCGGCTGGACGCACGCCCCCTTCGAGATCCCGCCCGAGGTCTACGACGGATGGCGCGCGGTCGCGGCGCGGGGAGCGGATGCCCGCTCCGCCTGGGCGCGTCGGCTGGCCGACAGCCCCGACGCCTGGACCTTCCGCGCCGCCCACGCGCCGGTGGACGACGCCAGCCTCGATGCCGCGATCACCGCCTACAAGCACCGGCTGTCGTCGGACGCGCCCAAGGTGGCAACCCGCAAGGCCAGCGAGATGGCGCTCGAGATCGTCAACGGCACCCTGCCCAACACCGTCGGAGGCTCCGCCGACCTCACCGGGTCGAACAACACGAAGACCAGGGGCCAGGCTCCGGTGAAACCCGGCGACTACGCCGGCAGCTACATCCACTACGGCATCCGCGAGCACGGCATGGCGGCGGCGATGAACGGCATCGCGCTGCACGGCGGGCTGAAGCCCTACGGCGGCACCTTCCTCGCCTTCGCCGACTACTGCCGGCCGGCGATGCGGCTGTCGTCGCTGATGGGGCTGCCGGTGGTTTACGTCATGACCCACGACAGCATCGGGCTGGGCGAGGACGGGCCCACGCACCAGCCGGTCGAAACCATCGCCTCGTTGCGGGCGATGCCCAACCACCTCGTGTTCCGCCCCTGCGACGCGGTCGAAACCGCCGAGGCCTGGCAGATCGCGATGACCCAGACCGCGCGGCCAAGCACGCTGGCGCTGTCGCGGCAGGGCCTGCCCACGGTGCGCACCCGGCACACCGAGGCCAACCTCACCGCCCGCGGCGCCTATGTGCTGCGCGACGTGGCCCGGCGCGACCTGACGCTGATCGCCACCGGTTCCGAGGTCGAGATCGCGCTGGCCGCCTCCGAGGCGCTGGCCGCCGAGGGCATCGCCGTCGCCGTGGTCTCGGCCCCCTGCTTCGAGCTCTTCGCCGAGGCCACGCCCGAACAACGCGCCGCAGTGCTGGGCGATGCCCCTCGCATCGGCATCGAGGCCGCGATCCGGCAGGGCTGGGACCTGATGCTGCGCCCCGAGGACGGCTTCATCGGCATGACCGGCTTCGGCGCCTCGGCGCCCGCCCCCGAACTCTACCGCCATTTCGGCATCACCGCCGACGCCGTGGCCGCGCTGGCGCGGCAACTCGTCTGACCAAGGGAGGACCCACCACATGGCACTGATCACGCTGAGGCAATTGCTGGATCACGCCGCCGAGCACGGCTACGGCGTTCCGGCCTTCAACATCAACAACATGGAGCAGGGCCTCGCGATCATGGAGGCGGCCGAGGGCTGCGACGCGCCGGTGATCCTGCAGGCCTCGCGCGGGGCCCGGAAATACGCGGGCGACATCATGCTGCGCCACATGGTGCAGGCGCTGGCCGAGATGTTTCCCGGCAACCACATCGTCATGCACCAGGATCACGGCAACAACGACGCCACCTGCCTTTCGGCGATCCGTCACGGCTTCACCAGCGTGATGATGGACGGCTCGCTCGAGGAGGACATGACGACGCCCGCCTCCTACGAGTACAACGTCGAGATCACCCGCCGCGTCACCACCGCCGCCCACGCGGTCGGCGCCTCGGTCGAGGGCGAGCTGGGCGTGCTCGGATCGCTCGAGACCGGCGAGGCCGCGGCCGAGGACGGCTCGGGTGCCGAGGGAAAGCTCAGCCATGACCAGCTTCTGACCGATCCCGAGCAGGCGGTGGATTTCGTGCTGGCCACCCGCTGCGACGCGCTGGCCATCGCCTGCGGCACCTCGCACGGGGCCTACAAGTTCACCCGCAAGCCCGACGGCGACATCCTGTCGATGGAGACCATCCGCCGGATCAACGAGAAGCTGCCGGACACGCATCTGGTGATGCACGGCAGCAGCTCGGTCCCGCAGGAGCTTCAGGACCTGATCAACGCCAACGGCGGGCACATGCCCCAGACCTACGGCGTCCCGGTCGAGGAGATCGAGCGCGGCATCCGCATGGGCGTGCGCAAGGTCAACATCGACACCGACTGCCGCATGGCGATGACCGGCCAGTACCGCCGCATCGCGCAGGAAAAGCCCGAGGAATTCGATCCGCGCAAGTTCAACGCGCCCGCCATGGAAGAGCTGCGCAAGCTCTGCCGCGACCGGTTCGAACGCTTCGGCACCGCCGGACAGGCCTCGAAGATCAAGCCCGTCTCGCTCGACGACATGGCAAGCCGCTACGCCAGCGGCGCGCTCGACCCGAGGATCGCCGCGGCCGACGCCGCCTGATCCCCCCGACCACGGACCGACGACGGACCGACCACGGATCTGCATTCGCATTATGCTCACGGAGGAGAAGACCATGCTGGACAATGCCAAGACCGTCACCGACGCGAAGAAGCGCTACAGCGCTGGCGTGATGAAATACGCCCAGATGGGCTATTGGGAGCCGGACTACACGCCCAAGGACACCGACATCATCGCGCTGTTCCGGATCACCCCGCAGGACGGCGTCGACGAGGTCGAGGCAGCGGCGGCGGTGGCGGGCGAAAGCTCGACCGCGACCTGGACCGTGGTCTGGACCGACCGGCTCACCGCCTGCGACAAGTACCGGGCCAAGGCCTACCGCGTCGACCCGGTGCCGAACTCGCAGGGCGAGTTCTTCGCCTACATCGCCTATGACCTCGACCTGTTCGAGCCGGGCTCGATTGCCAACCTCACCGCGTCGATCATCGGCAACGTCTTCGGCTTCAAGCCGCTCAAGGCGCTCCGGCTCGAGGACATGCGCCTGCCGGTCGCCTACGTGAAGACCTTCCAGGGTCCCGCCACCGGCATCGTGGTCGAGCGCGAGCGTCTCAACGCCTACGGGCGCCCGCTGCTGGGAGCCACGGTGAAGCCCAAGCTCGGCCTCTCGGGGCGCAACTACGGCCGCGTGGTCTACGAGGCGCTGAAGGGCGGGCTGGACTTCACCAAGGACGACGAGAACACCAACTCCCAGCCGTTCATGCACTGGCGGGACCGCTTCCTCTACTGCATGGAGGCGGTGACCCGTGCCTCCGCCGCCACCGGCGAGGTGAAGGGGACCTACCTCAACGTCACCGCCGGCACGATGGAAGAGATGTACGCGCGGGCGGAATTCGCCAAGTCGCTCGGCTCGGTCGTCATCATGATCGACCTCGTGATCGGCTACACCGCGATCCAGTCGATGGCCAAGTGGGCGCGGGACAACGACATGATCCTGCACCTGCACCGCGCTGGGCATTCGACCTACACCCGCCAACGCTCGCACGGGGTCAGCTTCCGCGTCATCGCCAAGTGGATGCGTCTTGCCGGCGTCGACCACCTGCACGCGGGCACCGTGGTCGGCAAGCTCGAGGGCGATCCGGCCACGACCAAGGGGTATTACGACATCTTCCGCGAGGAATATAACCCAATGGCGCTCGAGAACGGCATCTTCTTCGACCAGGACTGGGCCTCGCTCAACAAGATGATGCCGGTGGCCTCGGGCGGTATCCACGCCGGCCAGATGCACCAGCTGCTGACCTATCTGGGCGAGGACGTCGTGCTGCAGTTCGGCGGCGGCACCATCGGTCACCCGCACGGCATCGAGGCGGGCGCCACGGCCAACCGCGTTGCCCTCGAGGCGATGGTCTTCGCCCGCAACGCCGGGCGCGACATCTGGAACGAGGGCGAGGACATCCTGCGCGACGCCGCCCGCACCTGCACGCCGCTGAAGCAGGCGCTCGACACCTGGAAGGACGTCACCTTCGACTACGCCTCGACCGACGCACCGGACTTCGCACCGACCCCCGAGGTGTCGATGTGAGCCTCTGCGGGGGGAGATGCCCCCTCTTCCCCCGCACCCTCTCCATTACCGAAATCCCGACCTGAAAGGACATCCCATGCGACTGAGACAGGGCCAGTTCAGCTTTCTTCCCGACCTCACCGACGACGACATCCGCGTGCAGGCGCAATACGCCATCGACAACGGCTGGGCGGTCTCGGTGGAATACACCGACGATCCCCACCCCCGGAACAGCTACTGGGAGATGTGGGGCCACCCGATGTTCGACAACCGCGACGCCGCGGCAGCGGTCTACGAGGTGACCGAGTGCCGCAAGCAACACGGCTCGAAGTACACCCGGGTGCGGGCCTTCGCCGCCACCCACGGCTGGGAATCGATCCGCATGAGCTTCACCGTGAACCGCCCCGCCGAGGAGCCCGGCTTCCG
>NZ_JAATOS010000862.1:0-935 GCF_011806505.1 Salipiger sp. HF18
ATGTGGTTCGAGATCACCGCCACGATGTCGATCGGCAGCGCGCCGATGCGCCAGCGATAGAGCAGGTCGTTCAGGCAGTGGCCGAAGCGGGACACCATGATCACGACCTTCATCTTCTCGGACGGGTCGTGGAAGGCGTAGTCCATGCCGAAGGAGGCCGCGGTCTCGGCGAAGCCCTCGGTCAGTGCCGCGCGGGTGACGCCGCTCTCGGATTCGAAGCTCAGCCGCATGAAGAAGCGGTCGTTCGCGATGTCGGAGAACTGCGAGCTGTCGTGGATGTTGCAGCCCTGCTCGGCCAGGAAGATCGAAATCGCCGCAACGATACCGGGACGTACCGGGCAGGACGCGGTCAGGATGATCTGGGGCATGGCCCGTCCTTTGCGGTCAGAGGGACTCGGCGGCCAGTTCGCGGCTGCCGGTCTCGAGAAGGTGGAGGAGGTGCGGTGCGAAGCTGTGCCACAGGTCCATGCGGAACCGGTCGGCGGCGTCGCGCCACAGGATGACGGTGACGCCGTCGAAGACGGTGCGGCGGCCCGAGCCCGGGAGGATGGTCTCGATGTCGCGGGGGCAGCCCATGGTGAGCAGCTCCGAGGCGCGCGGTCCCTCGATCACGAAGGAGGTCTCGCGGCCCGACACGTCGACGAGGCTGTGCGGGTGGCTGCCGTAGAGCGGTGCCAGCGCCGCCTCGAGGCCGGCGACGGCCTCGACCGGGCAGTGCAACATCCACTCGTCAGGGCCGAGCCGGATCGACTCGGTCTCGCCGGCGGTGGCGCGGGCGCCGATGGGGCCGCCGAGCGACAGGCCGAGCGCCGCCTCGAAGGGAGCCAGATCGCCGCGGGCCCGCAGCGACAGCCGGCCGCAGGGTGCCGACTGCGAGACGCGTGCGGCGCTGGTCTCGACCAGCGGGCCGGACGCGAAGGAGGAAATGGGTGCGT
>NZ_JAATOS010000863.1:0-935 GCF_011806505.1 Salipiger sp. HF18
GCCCAGAGCCGCCCGCAGCCCCGCCCCGGCGATCTCGTCGAACAGGCCGAGCGCGCCACGCTGGGCGGCAACTCGTTTGCGGAACTGGCCGGAAAGCGCCCGATCGAACGCCCCGCTGCGATCAGCGAAGCGGCCCAGCAGCAGGCCGAGGCGGCGATGGCAGAGGCCATCGCCCAGCAGGTCGCCGCCACCGTCGATACCCCGCCGGAAGCAGACGCAGACCCCGACGCCGAGGCGGACGAAATCATCGCCGAGGTGCCGGTCGGCACACGGCTCGCGGTGGCAAGCTCGATTCAGCCGAAGAACCGGCCGCGCGACATCGACACCATCGTCAAGCGCACCGAATCCGAACCGGTGCGGACCGCCTCCGCCGCCACCGTGCGCGCCCAGCCCGCCGCGCCGCGGATCCCGCAGAACAGCAGCGTCGCGGGCGCGGCCACGGTCAAGAACCAGATCAACCTGCGCCAGATCAACCTGATCGGCGTCTTCGGCACCCCCTCGAGCCGCCGCGCGCTGGTGCGGCTGTCGAACGGGCGGCTGCAGAACGTGAAGGTGGGCGACCGTCTGGACGGCGGCCGCGTCGCGGCCATCGGCGATACGGAACTCCAGCTCAACAAGAACGGCCGGAACGTGGTGCTGCGGATGCCGAACGGCTGACCGGCCCGTCCCTCGGGACGTCCCGCCCCTTCATCTTGCCAGATAAACTCCCGCCGGAGGCGTCCCGACGCCCCCGCCCGCGCGAGATCGGAGAACAGGGCGCCCCCTCACCACCGCACAAGGTCACCACACGGGCGCGGCCAGTACGCGTGGCCGATACATCAGGAAACCGCGCCTGACCGCTCAGGCAGACGCACCAAGCGCCCGAACCAGCCCAACGCCCCACCAATCCGCGGAAACCACAGTCTGCGCCCCGGCCGCGGCCCCCCATCTCAGAA
>NZ_JAATOS010000864.1:0-931 GCF_011806505.1 Salipiger sp. HF18
CGAGACCTTGTGGCGCAGCGCGAACTTCTCCTCCAGCGTGCCGTCGGGCGGCATGCGGTGGTTCATCCTTCCGGGAAGATCGCGGATCTCGGGATAGAGCGTGCCGCCCATGGCCACATTCACCTCCTGGAACCCGCGGCAGATGCCGAGGAACGGCTGCCCGCGCTCGACGCACTGCCGCACCAGCGGCAACACGATGGCATCGCGGGCGCGGTCGAAGGCGCCATGCGCCTCGGTCGGCTCCTCGCCGTATTCTTCGGGGTGCACGTTGGGCCGTCCGCCGGTCAGGAGGAAGCCGTCGCAGACCTCCATCAACTCGTCGACAGTGACGAATCGCGGGTCGGCCGCGATCAGGAGAGGCAGGCACCCGGACACGCAGGCCACGGCCTCGGTATTCATCTCGCCCCCGGCATGGGCGGGATAGCTGTCGTTCAACAGGTGCTGGTTGCCGATGATGCCGACGACTGGGCGGGTCATGAAAGCCTCTTCTCGCTTGCTGCTGCACTGCAAGATAGTGCAGCAGCAAGCTTTTCGAAAGGTTGCTCAGACCGCGGCGACCAGCCCCGCTGCCTCGACGCCCGCTTTCGCGGCAGCCGCGTCGTTGTCCGAGCTGTCGCCGGTCACACCCAGCGCCCCGAGCACCCGGCCCTTGGAATCCTTGACAAGAACGCCGCCCGGCACCGGGATCAGCGAGCCGCCGAAGGCGCCGTTGGCGGCGGCGATGAAATAGGCCTGTGACTCAGCGCGCGCCATCTGTGCGCTGCCCGGAATCCCCAGCATGATCGACCCGTAGGCCTTGCCGTGGGCGATCTGGAACCGGCCCGGGCTCGCCCCGTCCTGGCGTTCGAAGGCGATGACGTTGCCGCCCGCGTCCAGCACCACCACCGACAGCGGGTTCATGTCCATTTCCTTGCCCTTCTCGAGGGTCTTG
>NZ_JAATOS010000865.1:0-928 GCF_011806505.1 Salipiger sp. HF18
CCTGTTGTCTCCGTGCCCCCCCCGGCAATTTTCCCCCCGCCCCGCTTCCCCCCGGGGGTTCGCGCCCCCGCCTGCACCGCCAGTCGCCGCCCGGATCCACCACGCCTCCAGACCACCCAACCGGAAACGCGAAGGGGCGGCACATAGCGCGCCGCCCCTCCTTCATCTTGCCCCTAAACTCCGGGGAGCGCGAGGGGCTGGCCCCTCGCTGCCGTCGCTCTCCGTTCAGAGCAGCGACTTGACCTTCGCGGCCACGCCCTCGGCAGTGATGCCGAACTTCTCGTAGAGCGTCTCGGCAGGCGCAGAGGCGCCGAAGCCCTCCATACCCACGAAGCCGGCCTTGGCCTCGCGGCCACGCTCGCCGAGCAGCCACCTGTCCCAGCCGAAGCGCGCGGCGGCCTCGACGGCGACGCGCACCGGGCCCGCGGGCAGGACGCGCTTGCGGTAGGCCTCGTCTTGTGCCTCGAAGAGCTCCCAGCAGGGCATCGAGACGACGCGGGTGCCGATGCCTTCCGCCTGCAGCAGGTCACGGGCGGCCAGCGCGATCTCGACCTCGGAGCCGGTGGCCAGCAGGATCGCCTGCCGCTTGCCTTCGGCCTCCGCAAGGACATAGGCGCCCTGAGCGGTGAGGTTGTTGTTCTTGTGCTGGGTGCGCACGGTCGGCAGGTTCTGGCGGGTCAGCGACAGCACCGAGGGGGTCTCGGTCTGGCTGAACGCGATCTCCCAGGCCTCGGCGGTCTCGATCAGGTCGGCGGGACGGAACACCAGGGTGTTCGGCGTCGCGCGCGAGATGGCGAGGTGCTCGATGGGCTGGTGGGTCGGGCCGTCCTCGCCGAGACCGATGCTGTCATGGGTCATCACGAAGACGGTGGGCGTCTTCTGCAGCGCGGCCAGGCGCATGGCCGGGCGGGCATAGTCGGTGAACGCC
>NZ_JAATOS010000866.1:0-829 GCF_011806505.1 Salipiger sp. HF18
CCAGATGATGATCGGCGGGGTCTACGACGTGGTGGGCTCGCGGCCGATGAAGGTGGTGGACGCGATTCACCATCTCGCCGACAAGCCGGCACGGGCGCGGCTGAGCCTGACCCGGGGCGACGACGGGCAGATCGAGATTCACGCCGAGCCGCTGGGCACGCTGCCCGAAACCATCGTGCAGATGGTGCGCTACACGCCGGAATCGCGGGTCAGCATCCTCGAGGGCGAGAACGCCGGGCAGGCGATCACCTACACCCACATCGCCCATGGCTGGCAGGTGCTGGGCATCTGGGACGGGCAGGCGCCGCTCGAGATGGAGGTCACGGTCGAGGGCGAGGACCCGATCGTGGTCCTGCTCCAGGAAAAGGATTACGGGCCCATATTCGCGGCGGCGCGCTTGCGCTGACGCCTGGCCTGCCGCTTGGGCTTCCAGCGGCGGTGGATCCAGAACCACTGCGTCGGGTCCTCGGCGATGCGCGCCTCGAGCCGCCGCGTCGCTTCGCGCATCATCTCCACCGGCTCGCCATGGGGAATGGGCGCCTCGAACACCGCCTCGAAGGACAGCCCGTCGGCCTTGCGGATGCCGAAGAACGGCACGAAAAGCGCGCCGGTCTTCACCGCGATTTCCGCAGCCGACGTCAGCGTGGGCGCAGGCTGGCCGAGGAAGTCGATGGCCACCCCGTCGCTCGAGTAGACGTCGAAGAGCAGCACGCCCATGCCGCCCTCGCGGATGTGGCGCAGCAGCCCCATGGTGCCGCGCCGCCCCTGTTCGAAGACCGGATCGCTGAGCGCGTGCATGTTGGCGGCGTAATGCTCGTTGAAGAACGGG
>NZ_JAATOS010000867.1:0-916 GCF_011806505.1 Salipiger sp. HF18
CCGAGTTCGAGGCCGTCCGCCTCGCCGTCCTGCGCTAACACCACCCGGACGCATCGCTAACCACTTCGTAACGCCTGTCATATGAGCTTTACGTCGGCGCGCTAGAGAAGACGTGACCACACCATGTTGCGAAGCTTGCCAGAGAGTAAACGCGAGATATAGTGATTTCAGGCTGGGGCGGGGCGTCCCGCTCTGGTGCTTCGGAACGGGCAGACAGAGCAGGAAGCGAGTCACTCAATGGATGGCGATTTCAGAAAACATTTCGTCAGGGAACCCTCGTCGCTGAAACACTATCCAGCGCTGGTCCTGAACGCGGACTACAGACCGCTCTCCTATTATCCGCTATCCCTCTGGCCCTGGCAGGAAGCGGTAAAGGCGGCCTTCCTCGACAGGGTCGACATCATCGCTGAATACGACGAGGAGGTCCGAAGCCCCTCGATGACGCTCAAGATCCCGAGCGTCGTGGTGCTGAAAGATTACGTGAAACCGAGGAAGCGCGTGGCATTCACGCGCTTCAATCTTTTTCTGAGGGACGAATTCCGCTGCCAGTATTGCGGATCCAAGGACGATCTGACCTTCGACCACGTGGTGCCCCGGGCCTCGGGCGGCATCACCTCGTGGGAGAACGTCGTCGCCGCCTGTGCCCCCTGCAATCTCCGGAAGGGCTCGAAATCGTTGCGTCAGGTCAACATGTCGCTGCGCAAGATCCCGCGCCAGCCCGGCGCGTCCGAGCTCATGGACGTGGGCCGCAAGTTCCCGCCCAACCACCTGCACGACAGCTGGCTCGACTTCCTCTACTGGGACGCCGAACTCGAGGCCTGAGCCGCTCGAGGCTTGCCACGTGGCGTGACCCGTCCTAAGCCCCGACCCGGCGCACGACCCGCGCCGGACCTGCCGTGAGGGGACCCGATGCTGC
>NZ_JAATOS010000868.1:0-916 GCF_011806505.1 Salipiger sp. HF18
GGCTCGGCTTCACCCCGCGCATCGACAATGACGGCGCCTCGATCCGCGAGCAGGCGGCGCTGCTCAGCGCCGCGGCGCTGCGGCTCGGCGCCGAGCGGCCGGTGGTGCTTGGCCATTCCTACGGCGGCGCCGTCGCGCTGGCATGGGCGGTGGACCACCCGGAGCGGGTCTCGGCGCTGGTGCTGGTCTCGGCCGCGTCGCAGCGCTGGGACGGCGGGCTGCCGTTCTTCTACCGGCTGACCTCGGGGCCTCTTGGTGCGGTCGCGAACCCCGCGATCTCGGCGCTGGCCGGCGAGGACCGGGTGCAGCAGGCCATCGCCGGGGTCTTCGCGCCGCAGCCGGTGCCGCCGGGCTACGCCGAGCACATCGGCGCCGACCTTGCCCTGCGCCCCGAGAGCCTGCGCGAGAACGCCCTGCAGCGCGCCGGGCTCAAGGCCGAGATCGCCGCCATCGTGCCGCGCTACCCGCAGCTCGACCTGCCGGTCGAGCTTCTGCACGGCGATGCCGACACCACGGTGGGTCTGCAGATCCACTCGGTACCGACCTCGCGGCAGATCCCCGGCGCGAGGCTCACGGTGCTGCCCGGTATCGGCCACGCGGCGCAGCACGCCGCCGCGCCCCAGATGGACGCCGCCATCGATCGTGCCGCCGCGCGCGCCGGTTTGCGATAGCCGGTTTGCGTTAATCGCCTTCACATTCCATATTATCCTGCAACCAGATGCACAGGACTCGGCCAGTGACCCTTCCCTTCGATGGCGCCATCAGCGCATTCTACGAGAAAGACGCACCCGAAGAGGTCCGCGCGGCGATCGAAAGCGGCAACAAGGACGACATCCTCTCGCCGAGCTATCCCTACCGCGAGGAAATGTCCGGCAAGCACTACCAGAAGGAAATGGACGCGCTCCAGATCGAGCTG
>NZ_JAATOS010000869.1:0-915 GCF_011806505.1 Salipiger sp. HF18
GTCTGATCAGGATGCCACGGCGGGCAACCTGACGGTGGGATTGTCGGTGACGCGGGCCAGGGTTTCAAGGCTCATGTATCGCCGCGCCACTGCCCATTCATCGTTGGTTTCGAGCATCAGAGCGCCGACGAGGCGGATGATGGCGGCGTCGTTCGGGAAGATCCCGATGACATCCGCACGTCGCTTTACCTCTCGGTTCACCCGCTCCAGCGGGTTGGTCGAAGCGATCTGGGTCCAGTGCTCTCGAGGGAACGACATGTAGGCCAACACATCGTCGCGGGAGTTGTCCATCAGGGCGCCGAGCGTGGGCTGTTTCTCCCGAAGGGCGTCCGCCACGACGGCCCACTGGTTCTCAGCGTCGGCCTTGCTTTCCTGGGCGAAGACCGTCTTCAACATCGCCGCCACTGCCGTGCGCTGTTTCGCCGGGGCATGCGCCAGGGCATTGCGCATCCAGTGGATGCGGCAGCGCTGATGAGTGGCGTTGAAGACCCGGCGTGCGGCGGCCCGCAGGCCCTTGTGGTCGTCGGCGATGACCAGCTTGACGCCACGCAGGCCTCGGTCGGCGAGGCTGCGCAGGAAATCAGTCCAGAACACCTCCGCCTCGGATGGACCGGTTGCGACACCCAGAACCTCGCGCTTGCCGTCCTCGTTGACCGCCACCGCGAGTATCACCGCCTTGCTGATGATACGCCCGCCCTCCCTGACCTTCAGGTATGTGGCGTCCAACCACAGGTAGGGCCACGCGCCTTCAAGCGGCCGCGACAGGAAGGTGTCGACCCGCTCGTCGATTTCCATGCACAACCGGCTGACTTGGCTCTTAGACATGCCGCCAGCTCCCATGGCCTTCACCAGGTCATCCACGGACCGCGTGGAGATGCCGTGAACGTAAGCCTCCTGGATCACCGCCACCAATGC
>NZ_JAATOS010000870.1:0-910 GCF_011806505.1 Salipiger sp. HF18
GGTCTTGCGCGCTCATCCGATATGGTTGAGCACCGCCACACCACCGAGCCACACTGCGCAGAGCACGCCGAGGGTCAGGAAGACGGAATTGAAGATCACGAAGGCGGCCAAGGCGGAGCCTAGCGATGCCTCCATCACGAAGTCCATGAGCTTCGCGGCACGCAGGTCAATCATGCGGTCTTCGTCCATCGTCAACTCCTCTGGAAGGGGCCAAGCGTAAACTACGTCAGAATCGTCCCTGCTTAAAACACGTTAGCGCTAACATGCAAGAGATTTCATCTGAAACTTCACCCCATTGAATCCGATTTTTCACGTCCACGTGCGTGATTCCGGCTGAGGTCGTCGCGCTTGCTCCAGAGAGCGATGAGTCCGAAGGCCAGAATGTAAAGCCCGCCGAACGCAAACATGACCGCTCCGGGCACCGGGCCCACGTCAGCACGCGTCAGGGCATCGTTGAAGGAGGCGACCGGCGCCGGGTGCACGGCGATCTTGCCGGCATAGGCGAGGGTCTGGATCAGCAGGATCCAGAAGTAGTTGCGCCGGATCCGGCGGCCGACCGATACCATCAGTGAGACATGGTAGCGCGGACGCAGGTAGTCGTTGGCGAGGGTGCGCTGCCAGTCGTCCTCGAGATGCAGGTCGCCCTCGGCCAGCATCGGGGCGTAGAAGTGCGTCTCCATCCAGCGGGCGCGCGCGCGCCAGACGTTGAAGTAGCGATAGCGCCGGGCCTCGAGGAACAGGAAGAACACGATCAGCACGCCGACCAGCACCAGGGGCAGGGGCGAGGCGTCGGGCGAGGCGAACGAGATCGACAGCGCCACTCCCAGTGTCACCACCGCCCAGTTGGTCGTGGTGTCGAGGCGCGTGCGCCAGATGGTGCTGCGATACACCTCGCCCCGGTAGAGATGGG
>NZ_JAATOS010000871.1:0-908 GCF_011806505.1 Salipiger sp. HF18
CGGCCCGGCGGGCTGGTTCAACAAGGGCTTCGACAAGACCACCGACGGCTATGCCGGCACCGTGGGCTGGCTGATCCGCCGCCCCTTCCGCGTGCTCATCCTCTACGCGGCGCTCGGCTACGGCATGGTGTTCCTGTTCAACAACACCCCCACCGGCTTCCTGCCGGACGAGGACCAGGGCATCCTTTTGACTCTGGTGCAGGCGCCGACCGGCGCCACCGCCGAGCGCACGCTCGAGGTGGTGAAGCAGGTCGAGAACCACTTCTCGACCAACGAGCAGGACAGCGTCGATTCGGTGTTCGGCGTGGTCGGCTTCTCCTTCGCGGGCCAGGGCCAGAACATGGGCCTCGCCTTCGTGCGGATGAAGGACTGGGACGAACGCCCCTCGCCCGCGCAGAGCGTGCAGGCGGTGGCGGGCCGTGCCTTCCCGGCCTTCATGGGCATCCAGGACGCCATGGTCTTCCCGATCGTGCCGCCCTCGGTGATCGAACTCGGCAACGTCTCGGGCTTCGACTTCTACCTGCAGGCGCAGGCCGGGCAGACCCATGAGCAACTGCTGGAAGCCCGCAACCAGCTGCTGGGCATGGCCGCGCAGAGCCCGATCCTCGGCTCCGTCCGTCCCAACGGGCTCGAGGACGCGTCGCAGTTCAACCTCGACATCGACTGGCGGGCCGCCGGCGCGATCGGGGTGTCCCCCACCAACGTCGGCAACCTGCTGTCGGTGGCCTGGGCCGGTTCCTACGTCAACGACTTCAACGACAACGGCCGGATCAAGCGCGTCTACGTGCAGGGCTCGCCGGAAAGCCGTGCGACGCCGTCGGACCTGCAGAAGTGGCGGGGGCGGGAGGCGCACGGGGGGGGCGCGCCCCCCGCCCACCTCCCCCCCCAAAAGAGGACCCCCCCCCCCC
>NZ_JAATOS010000087.1:0-13220 GCF_011806505.1 Salipiger sp. HF18
GCCGTCCAACTTCGATGCAGATGTTTGTTGCGTGGTTGTGGAGGTTGGCAACAAGGACCTCGCGAATAAGCTGGTAGAAGTGGAGATCTTCTTCGACCACCGATTTCACCTTGCCGGCGAAGGGACCGAAAAAGCCGTAGGCCAGGAAAACGCCGAGAAACGTTCCGACGAGCGCGCCCCCAATCATCTTACCCAGGACCTCGGGCGGCTGATCGATGGCGGCCATGGTCTTGATCACGCCGAGAACCGCGGCCACGATCCCGAGCGCGGGCAGGGCGTCGGCGGTGCTTTGCAGTGCGTGGCTCGAATGCAGCCGATGGTGTTGAAGCGCCTCAATCCGCTTGTCGAGAACCTCTTCGACTTGGTGCGGGTCGTCGTAGTTCATCGACATCGAGCGCATCGTGTCGCAGATCAGTTCGATGGCCACCTTGTCACCCTGGATCTTGGGATACTTCGAAAAGATCGACGACTCGCCCGGCGTCTCCACGTGTTCCTCGATCGCCACGGGACTCTGCCGGGCAAGGCGGATCAGCTCGAAGAGCAGGCAGAGCAGATCCTTGTAATCACCAGGTTTCCACTTTGTGCCCTTGAAGACCTTGCTGATGTCCTTGAGCGTATGCTTGACCACGCCCCCGTCGTTGCCGAGCAGGAAGGTGCCGAGCGCGGCGCCCCCGATCATCATCATCTCGAAGGGCAGGGCCTTTAGAATGATCCCCATCTTGCCGCCCGCCAGCACATAGCCACCGAAGACCATGGCGAAAATGACGACGATCCCGATGATCCCCAGCATTGGGAAAACTCCTTCACCAGCGTTGAGAGGACAGTAGGCTGCTGCGGTTAAGAAACCCTCTTCATGAGGCCGTCGCGAGGCGCTACATCACCACGAATTCCGCATGCAGCGCCCCTGCGGCCTTGATGCTTTTGAGAATGTCGATCATGTCGCGGGGCGAAACGCCCAGGGCATTGAGGCCCGCGACAACCTCCGAGAGCGAGGTTCCGCTCGGGATCTCGGCAAGACCGATCCCCGGCTCTTCGACGATTTCTGCCCCGGTGCGTGGTACGACGACAGTCTCGCCCTCGGCGAAGGGGCTTGGCTGAACCGCGATCGGGGTCTCTTCGATGCGGAGCGTCAGGTTGCCCTGAGATACGGCGACACGAGAAATGCGAACGTCCTCGCCCATGACAATGGTTCCGGAGCGTTGGTCTACCACCACGCGGGCGCGGCGTTCGGGTTCGACGGGGAGGTTTTCGATCGCGACGACGGCCCGCGCAGGAGAGGACGCGCCCGTGCGCCGCAGGTCCACCGAAACGGTGCCCGCGTCGAGCATCTGGGCGGCCCCGCGCCCGACGGAACGATTGATGGCGTTCTCTATGCGCGCGGCCGTCGTGAAGTCGGGTTCGCGCAGGGCGAGGCGCAGCGATGAGAGTTGGGTGAAATCGAAATCCACCTCGCGCTCGATACGGGCGCCGGCGGGGATGACGCCGGAGGTCGGCACGCCTTGCACAACACGGGCTGCATCACCCTGCGCCTCGACGCCGCCCGCGATGACGGTGCCCTGGGCGACGGCGTAGATCTGGCCGTCCGCGGCATTCATCGGGGTCATGATGAGCGTGCCGCCGAGCAGGCTCTTGGCGTCGCCGATGGCCGAGACCGTGACGTCGATCTGGCTACCGGCACGGCCGAAGGGTGGCAGCCGGCCAGTCACGAAGACCGCCGCAACGTTGCGCGGGCGGAACTGCTCGCCGGTGACATTGACGCCGAGCCGCTCGAGGATATTCTGCATGATCTCCTCGGTGAAAGGCGCGTTCCGCAATCCGTCGCCAGTGCCGTTGAGACCCACCACGAGGCCATAGCCCACAAGGTCGTTCGCACGGACTCCGTCGACCTCGACGAGGTCCTTGATCCGGACGCTCTGCGCGGAGGCGGGATGCATCAGGCCAAAAAGGGCAAGGCAGACGATCAGGCTGCGCAGCATTACAGGAATCCCACCAACGACATGCGCGAGGAGCGGACGGTGATGGCGTAAAGGCTCTCGAGCTGCGCGCGGGTGTTTTCGTAACGGGTCGCGGTCTCGAACTGGTCTGTGCCGACAAGCTCGACACGAGCGATGGTCGTGGCGGCGCGTTCGGCGGAGTTGCGGGTCGCCGTCTCTTCGATGCGCTGCTGCAGCGCGCCCAGGCCGGATCGGAGTTCGACCATATGGGCCTGTGCGGTCTGGAGATCCAGCGCGGCATTTCCGATCAGCTCGATCTTGACGTTCTCCGGCAAGGCGAGGCTACTGTCGGTGGCCAGTGCCGCCTTGGCGAGCGCCTTCATGGTGTCTCGGAACACCTGGTCGTCGGCGCGGATGTCGACATTCGCGCTTTCCGTCTTGCTCAGCCGCATCGGTGCGAGCGAGGTGGTCGAGCCAAGGTAACCCGTCGTCTCGAACCCGCCGCCCGCCGTGTCGAACCAGGCATCCAGCGCGGCCTCGACGCCGGCGACATCGGTCTGGCCGGCGAGGGCGGTGCGCAGCTCGTTGAGCATCGTGTCGCTGTCGATCACCGCATGACCGTCGGTCGCGGTTCCGGAGAACAGGAAACGGCCGCCGACGGATCGATTGAGCCCGTTCAGCATCTGGTTCAGGGCGCTCTCGGCCTCGGAGGACATGGTGTTTAGCATCTCGTCGTTCGGCGTAAGCTCGACGGAGAGCAGCACCTGCGAGACATTCTCGGCGCGGATCTGGATCTCTTCGAGGGCGTTCTGCATCGTGCCGGTGAGGAAGCTCGCCTCGGTCGTGTTGACGCGGTAGGTCTCGAGCTTGGCGAGGGTGCGGTCGATGGCCAGCAGCCCGGTGATGTCGCCGCCAAGATGGGAGGCCGGGTCGCGCACGAAGCCGCTGGCGATCTCGACGCCGAGGCGGTCCATCTCCTGGTTCAGCCGGGTCTGGTGGGTGCGAAGCACCAGGGTGCGGGCAAGGTCTCCGACGGTATCCATTCGTTCCTCCTCAGATGCTCAGCAGGGTCTGCATCAGCTCATCCACCGTGGTGATGACCCTCGCATTCGCGGCATAGTGCTGTTCGATCCGCAGCAGTTCCTGGAGCTCGGCGTCGGTATCGACACCGGCCGAAAGCTCGAGCTCCTTGAGCGCGGTGTTCTGGGCGTTGCTGAAACTTTGTTGGCCGTCGGCGCGGACGCGGGCGGTGGATACGGCAGAGACGAAATCCCCGACATGCTCGCCGAAACTGAAGGCGCCGGTACCGAGGCTGGTCGAGCCCGGGACGTTGAGGCTTTCCAGCGCGTCGGAATAGGCTTGGAGCAGACGCGCGTCGCCGACGTCGCCCTGCGTCGCCGCACCGAGGCCGTCGCGCAGGCGCCAGGTGCCGCTGTCCGTGGGATCGACCAGCGCGTTTAGGCTGATCCGGCCCGCGAGGCCGACCTCGTTCAGCGGATCGAAGGCAAGGCCCGCATCGGTGAAGAGCCCGGGATCTCCTGCAACCAGCGTGGTGTCGGGGCCACCGGGCTCGAACCGTTCGATCAGGTCGCGCGCGATGCCGTCGAGCACCGACTGCAACTCGACCGCGACGGTGTCACGGATCTGAAGCTGGGCGCCGAGCGTCCCGCCCCCGAGCGGGCCCTCGTTGGTGCTGTTCACTGCCTTGCCGGAAATCGTCAGTCCCGACAGCAGGCCGTTGCCGAGCGTCATGTCGGCGGTCACGAGGTTTTGGGCGGTGAAGCCGATCTCGGCGGGTTCGCTGTGGATCGTCGGATCGAGCAGCGGATTTCCCGAGGCCGCGTAGACCGCGATCATGCCGTTGTCGCGCTGCACTGTGCGCAGTGGCACGATCTCGGAGACCTGGTCGATGACGCGCTGACGCTCGTCCATCAGCGAGGAGGCGTCGCCGTTGCGGTACATCGACTCCGCGATGGCCTCGTTCAGATCCTTGACCCGCCCAAGCGCGGTGTTGAGGGAGTCCACCTGCGCGGCGATGGTCCGGTCGGCCGTGGCGCGCGAGAGCTGCAGCGTGGTGCTGACGTCGTTGAGCTTGCCGACGAAATCCTGCGCAGCGAGCGCCACCGTCTGGAGCCGCTGGGTCGACGAAGGGTCGGAGGAGGCCGAGAGGATGGCGTTCTCGAAGGCGCTGTAGAAGCTCGACAGCGACCCCGCCTCGCCGCTCGGGCCGAGCAGCGCCTCGATCTTCGAGGCGAAAGTCTGCATGTTTTCGGCGAACCCGGTCTGCGCGTCGGACAGGCGACGATCGGAGAGCACCGCGGTGTCGACGCGCCGGTTGACCCCGTCGATCTGCACGCCACCGACGCCGACGGTGCGCGACGAGGTCTCCAGCGTGCGGCGCCCGTAGCTTTCGGTCGTCGCGTTGGCGATGTTGGACGCCACCAGAGACGCCGCGCGGCTGTTGGCGGTGAGGCCGCTGAGGGCGTTTGACAGTGCTCCGGACAGTGACATTCAGCAGCCTCCCCTTGAAGCCGATCCCGCGGGATCAGCGCTTGATGTTAGTGGTTTCCTGCAGCATCTCGTCCACGGTCTGGATCACCTTCGCGTTGGACGAATAGGCGCGCTGGGTGCGGATCATGTCAGTCAGCTCACGCGCGATGTCCGTAGCGGACTCCTGCCGGGCGTAAGATTTGACGCTGCCGGTCGGACCGTCGCCCGCGTCCCACAGGAAGAACGAGCCGCTCTCGGGCGAGGGCCGGAAAGTCGAGCCGTCCACCGCGATCATGCCGTTGTAGTTCGGCAGGTCGGCGAGCGGGATCTGGTAGAGCACCTGGCTCTGGCCGCTGTCGTAGAGCGCGCTGACATAACCGTTCTCGTCGACCTCGACCGAGACCATGTTGCCGACCGAGGAGCCGTCCTTGCTGATCGAGATGGGCGCGAAGCCGTCGCCAAGCTGCGACAGGCCGCCGGTCTCGCCAACCGCGCCGATGTGGAACTCGATGGGGCCGCCGGACACGTTGACGGTGAAGAGACCGGTCGCGCCGTCATAGACGCCGCCGGTGATGTCGGCGACCGACAGGATGGTGCCACCGCTGCCGCTCGTGTTGTCGAAGGTGATGGTGTACTCGCCGATCACCGCGCCCGCCTGTGCGGAGTCCGTCATCACCATGGTCCATTCGTTGGACATGCCGGTGGCGGGAACCGTGGGCGTGAAGGTGATCGAGACGCTCTGCGAGATGCCGACATTATCGAAGTACTCGATCTCGAGATACTCGGTCTCGCCCGAGGCGCCTGCCTGCGTCGCGGTGGCCGGAAGGTTGAGCGCCATGTCGACCGAGGTGGTCGGGTCACCGGTGAGGCTCAGGCTGAACTGGATGGGCTCAAGCCCGTTGATCGTGTCGCGCGGATAGTTGGGGATGGTCCCGTCGAGGTTCGCAGGCCAGCCCATCAGGTAGAAGCCGGACTCGCTTGCCAGGTACCCGTTCTCGTCGATGCGGAAGGAGCCCGTCGAGGTCAGCAGCAGCTCAGGCTCTCCGGTCGCCTCGTATTGCGAGACCGCGACCACCGGCAGCATGCCGATGCCGTCGATGGCGAGGTCGGTGGCGTTGCTGGTCGAGACCAGCGCGCCGCCCTGGTCGACCAGACGCAGGTTGTCGACCGAGGTGCCCCCGGCGGTGTAGGTCCTGGTTCCGCTCGACATCACCAGTGCGGTGAAATCCGTCTCGACCCGGCGATAGCCGTAGGTCGAGGAGTTGGCGATGTTGTCGGAGATCGCGGCAAGCCGGCTTGCGTTTCCGGAAAGCCCCGAAACCCCGGCATTGAGCGACGAAGAGATGGTCATGGGACACGCCTTTCTGCTGTCTCGATCTGATTACTCGCGACAACAGTTACGGGCGTGGCCTTAACGCCGCGCTAACAGGTAAAATGCGAGCCATAACCGGCACACGTTTTCACCCCTTGCGCAGGAAGATGACCTCGAGCCGGTTGTTGCGCGCATCCATGGGGTTGCTCTGAGACGGCTCGCGGTCGGCATGGGCGGTCACCCGGTCGATGCGCTTGCGGTCGAGCCCGCCGGCGAGCAGGAGCTGCCGGAAATCGTCCGCCCGCCGCGTCGACACGTCCCACGAGGGATCGCGCGCGAGCACGATGGGAAAGGCCGTGGTGTGACCCTCGACCGCGAGCGGGTTGGTCACCAGCCGCGAGACCCGCGCAATGACCCCCGCGAGATCCCGCAGGAGCGGCATCGGCGCCCCGGTCTCGTCGAAGAGGCGCGCGTCCTCGGTCTCGAAGAGCTCGACCACGAGGCCTTCGTCGGTCACCCGCGTCACGATGTGGCGCATGAGGTTGTCGTCGATCATGGTCTCGCCGCCGCGTCCCATGAGCAGGTCCTCGAGCGCCTTGAGGTCTTCATCGCTGGCGCCGGGCTCTTCGGTCTTGCCGGTCTCCTGGGCCTGGCCGGGATCCGAGGAGCCGCGGGCGCGGTTCTGGGCCATGGGATTGAGACTGGTGGCGCCGGTGCCGACCCGCGGCAGCACCGCCTCGGTGAAGACGCTTTCGCCGCCGAGGGTGCCGTCGCCGCCGCCGGACATCCGGCTGACCGCGATCGTCGGACTGAAGTAGTCCGCGAGCCCCTTGCGCTGTTTCTCGGTCGTCGCGTTGAGCAGCCACATCAGAAGAAAGAAAGCCATCATCGCCGTGACGAAATCGGCATAGGCGACCTTCCAGGCGCCGCCGTGATGCCCGTCGCCGCCCGATACCTTCTTTCTCTTGATGATGACCGGCGCGACATTGCTGTCGACCGCCATTTCCACCACCTCGTTATTCACCCCGTCGATGGTGATAGCCGGGCATCCGTTTCCGCCGGCTTAACGTTTCAAAATGTCCGCGTTCGGCATGGGCGGGGACGTGCCGTTTATCCCACAGAGCGCCACCTGCCACGGGAGGGTCGATAGACAGGGACGGGGATTCCGACTAGCTCTGGTGCCGGAAACCGATTGCGTCAGGGGTCGATTGAATGGGGACGGGGCCAGTGAATCCAAGGAGACAGGCGCGGATTTTAGCATCCATCGCGATGCTTGCAGCGTTCTCCGGCGCGTCTTCGGCACAGGAGTTCCCGTCGTTCAACAGCTACGGCTCGCCGGGCCTGATCGACATGCCCTCGGCCGAGGTGGCGCCCGACGCGACCATCGCGCTGACCTACGGGCGGATCCATGACAGCAACCGGCTGTCGCTGATCTTCCAGATGACCCCGCGGCTGATCGGCACGTTCCGCTACAGCGGCATCCAGAACTTCGACAACCGCGACAGCGTCGACGGCGTGTTCTACGACCGCAGCTTCGACCTGCGCTACCAGATCCTGACCGAGGGCGAGATCCGCCCCGCCGTCGCCATCGGCCTGCAGGACTTCATCGGCACCGGCATCTACAGCGGCGAATACCTCGTCGCGACCAAGACCGTGACGCCGCAGCTCAAGCTCACCGCCGGTCTCGGCTGGGGCCGCCTCGGCAGCTACAACTCTGTCGCCACGCTGGGCACCCGCCCGGTCGAGACGCTGGGCGAGGGCGGCCTGCCGACGCCGGACCGCTGGTTCCGCGGCGACATGGCGATCTTCGCCGGCATGAGCTACGCGCTGAACGACCGGCTGAATTTCACGCTGGAATATTCCTCGGACGACTACGAGCGCGAGTCAGAGTTCGGCGGCTTCGACCACGGCTCGCCCTTCAACTTCGGCGTCGACTACAGGCTCAAGAACAACACCCAGCTGTCGCTTTACTACGCCTATGGCAACACCATCGGCGCGCAGGTCACGGTGTCGCTGAACCCGAAATCCACCGGAGTGCCGGGCGGCAACGAAAGCGCCGGCGTGCCGGTGAAGCCGCGTGAACCCGCCGACATCCAGGATCTCGGCTGGGCCAGCACGCCCGCCGGGCTCGCCGCGGTCGAGGACAACACCGCGCAGCGCCTCGTTACCAGCCTCGAGAAGGAAAAGCTCGAGGTCGAGGGTTTCGACCTGCAGGGGCGCAGCGCCACGCTCAAGCTGCGCAACCCGATCTACGGTGCCCCGGCCCAGGCCATCGGCCGCGCGGCACGGGTGATGACCCGCGTGCTGCCCGCCTCGGTCGAGCAGTTCACCATCATCCCGTCCGAGAACGGCATGCCGATGTCGGCGGTCACCATGCGGCGCTCGGATCTCGAGGCGCTCGAGAACGACGCCGCGGTCGAGATGCTGGCACGGACCACGATCACCGACGCCTTCGGCCGCGCCCCGGCCGTGGACATGTCGCAATATCCCAAGTTCACCTGGTCGCTGACGCCCTACTACGCCTACTCGGCCTTCGACCCGCAGGACCCGCTGCGCATCGACGTCGGCGCCCGCCTCAGCGGCGAGCTTGAGGTCACGCCGAACGTGGTGCTGAGCGGCTCGATCAAGAAGAAGGTTCTGGGCAACCTCGACACCATCACCCGGATCGACGAATCCAAGCTGCCGCGGGTGCGCACCAACTACAGCTACTACGCGCGTGAGGGCGATCCGCAGATCGACCGGCTGACGCTCGATCTCTACGCGCGCCCCGGTCCTGATCTCTACGGCCGCCTGAGCATGGGCTATCTCGAGCAGATGTATGCCGGTGTCTCGGGCGAACTTCTGTGGAAGCCGGTGGACAGCCGCTTCGCGCTGGGGGCCGAGCTGAACTACGTCCGCCGCCGCGAGTATGACGGCATGCTCGGGCTGCTAAGCAACACCACCGTCGACCCGGTGTCCGGCGTCGAGCGCGACATCCCCGACGTGAACGGCCATGTCTCGGCCTATTACGCCTTCGGCAACGGCTTCCACGGTCAGGTCGACATGGGCCGCTACCTCGCGGGCGACTACGGCGCCACCGTCACGGTCGAGCGCCAGTTCACCAACGGCTGGCGCGTCGGGGCCTTCGCGACCCTCACCGACGTGTCGGGCGACGACTTCGGCGAAGGCTCCTTCGACAAGGGCATCACCCTGACCATCCCGCTGTCGATCGGCCTCGGCACGCCCTCGCGGAAGACCCAGACCGAGACGATCCGCACCATCCAGCGGGACGGCGGCGCGCGCCTGAATGTCTCGAACCGTCTCTACGAACAGGTCCGGACATGGCACGAACCGGACGTGGCCAACACTTGGGGAAGGTTCTGGCGATGAAATTCCGCATGATCCCGAAGCTCGCCGGGGCGCTTGGCCTCGTGGCGGCGGTCGCCGCCTGCAGCAACGATCCGTATTACAACAACCCCTTCGCCGCCGGCTATGACGTCATCTTCGGTGGCGCCGGGGAACCGACGCCGGTGACGCAAGAGCAGATCGTCCAGACCCTGACGTCGACCGACCTGCCGACGGTGTTCCTCAGTATCCCCGAGCGCCAGTCGCAGACGCTGCTGGTGCGGATCGAGCAGAACAACGGCTACGACACCTACGCCAACGCCGGACGCCAGGCGGTGATCATGCGCAACGGGGTGATCGTCGGCACGCGCGGCTTCGGCGGCGACCTGATGTCGACCGATGCCGGCGGCGTCCGTGACCTCGTGCGCGGCTCGCGCACCGGGCAGGCGACCTACATCCAGCGCTTCCTCACCGCCGAGGACGTGACCCGCACCGTCACCTACCGTTGCGGCGTCGAGCCCGACAAGCCGGTCGACGTCTCCATGGGGCTTGTGCAGGGCACCGCCCGCGAGGTCATCGCCGCCTGCGAGAGCGCCGACGGCACGCCCTTCGTCAACTACTTCGTGGTGGACGGGAACGGCGACATCCTCGCCTCGCGTCAGTGGCTGGGTGAAGAGCTCGGCTACGTGTCGATGCACCGGCTGCGGCGCTGACCCCGCACGCTTCACCGACAACCGCGCTGCACCGGGTGCTCCCTAGTGCAGCGAAATCCGGCGGAACACCGTCGCGAGCATGAGCTTCAGATCGTAACAGAAGCTGCGTTTGTTCGTGTAGATCCGGTCGAGCCGGGCCTTGCGCGGCACGCAGCGGCGGCAATAGACCGCCTCGGTCTCGTCCTTGCTGCTGCAGGGGGCGAGCAGCCGTTCCTCGGTGCGGTGAAAGGCGAGGGTGGCAAGCCCCGTGACGCCCGGCCGCGATTCCAGCACCTCGGCATAGAGCTCGGGGAACATCTCGGTGTAGCGGCGCAGGGGCGGGCGGGGACCGACGAAGCTGATGTCGCCGCGCAGGATGTTCCAGAGCTGCGGGATTTCGTCCAGCCGGTAGCGGCGCAACGCACGCCCGGTGCGGGTGATGCGCGAGGACTTGTCGCCGCCGGACACGCCGCGATCCGAAGCATCGGGCTTCATGGTGCGGAACTTCCACAGCCGGAAGCCCTCGTCCGGGGTCTTCATCCGCTCGGAGAGATAAAGCACAGGCCGGCCGTCGAGCACGAGGATCGCCAGCGCCATCAGCACGATGAAGGGCAGGAGGCCCGTCAGCAGAACCAGCGCCGCGACGACATCGAAGACACGTTTTCCCGGGGTCATTGTTCGCCTCCTGCGCGAGACGGCGTCCGACACGAGCCTGAAGCGCTATTCAGGCCGGCTGAATCCCGCTGACCTTCCGCAACTTGCGCCATTCCCGACACCCGGTCCCGTCCAATTTGCCATTTTCGAACCACAAGAGGCTGTCTATCACCAGCGACAACCGCTAAGAAAGCCTTTGAAAGTCAGGATGCACTTCCCGGGGGTCTCGTTGCCAAGATTACATAGCCTCGTGGTTGCCCTCGCAGCCGTTCTGCTCGTTCCTGCCTGCAGCCTGCCGCGCGGTGCCGCGATCCAGTCCCAGGTGGTGAGCGAGTCCTCTTCCCAAGCGCCGACGTTCCAGGTGGTTCCGGTCACCCGCGCCAACATGCCCGCCATCGCGGCCTGGCCGAAGACCGGCGAAGACACCGTCTACGGCTGGCCCGGAACCTCGCAGGGGTCGAATTCGAACCTCATCCAGACCGGCGACCAGGTGAACATCGTGATCTGGGACAGCCAGGAGAACTCGCTGCTGATCGACGCCGCCGCGAAATCGACCCGGCTGACCGCGATCGAGGTGAGCCCCAGCGGCTCGGTCTTCGTGCCCTACGTGGACGAGGTCTACATCCGCGGCCTCACCCCCGACGCCGCCCGTGCCCGGATCCAGGAAAAGCTTATACAGATCGCGCCCTCGGCGCAGGTGCAGCTCAGCCTGACGCAGGGCCGCAGCAACTCGGTCGAGCTGGTCGGCGGCGTCGCCAGCCCCGGCGCCTACCCGATGCCCTCGCGCAACTACAAGGTGCTGGGCCTCATCGCCGACGGCGGCGGCATCAGACAAGGCATGCGCAACCCGCAGGTGCGCCTGCTGCGCGGCGGCACCACCTACGAGACCTCGTCCAAGGACCTGCTCGAGAACGGCTCACGCAACGCGCTGCTCTACCCGGGCGACACGGTCATCATCGAGGAAGACGACAAGAGCTTCACCGCCATGGGCGCCTCGGGCAGCGAGGACCTCGTCTACTTCCCCAAGGACGACCTGAGCGCGATGGAGGCGATCTCGCTGATGGGCGGGCTCAACCCGAACCGCGCCGATCCCAAGGGCGTGCTGGTGCTGCGCGAATACAGCGTGCGTCACCTGCGCTCGGACGGCAGCGCCCCGCGGATGCAGCAGGTGGTCTTCACCTTCGACCTGACCTCCGCCGACGGCCTCTTCGCCGCGCGGAACTTCGAGATCAACCCCAACGACACCGTGCTCGCCACCGAGTCGGTCATCACGCAGGCCCAGGTGGTCTTCGCGCTGATGGGCAGCGTCTTCGGCCTGACGCGGCAGATCGGGGTCAACTGATCCCGGTCCCACTCAGGGACACTGCATGAGAAAAGGGCGCATCCAAGGATGCGCCCTTTATCGTTCTCGCGGGTCTGTCGCCCTGACGCGTCGCCGCCCGCCTCTCTCGCAGGGCGGGCGGGACGGGCAGGGGCTCAGTTGGCGGGGGCCACCGATACCAGGTAGGCGTAGACGTCGGCCGCGCCGTCCTTGAGTTTGAAGGTCATGCCCGAGCGAGCGCCGCTGTCGCCGAGGTAGTCCTGCAGGAAGGCGGACGGATCCTGCACGTAGGTCTCGAAGGTCTCCTCGTCCCAGACGAGCCCCTTTTCATTCGCTTCGTGGATCGAGGCCTTGTAGCGGAAATCCTCGACCGCGCCGGCGGGGCGGCCGATCACGCCGTAGAGGTTCGGGCCGGTGCGGCCGCCCTTGACGATCACTTCGCCCGCGTCGTCAACGACGGAGTGACAGGACCGGCAGCGCTTCTTGAACAGGTCCTCGCCGGCGGCGGCATCGCCCGCGTCCTGTGCGACGGCGGTTCCGGCAAGAGTCACTGCAGCGAGGGCCGTGGCTATCTTGAGTTTCATGGTATGTCTCCCGTGACACGTCTCCGGGGCCGAAGCTACTCCGGGAAAGGCTGCGTGAACAACAGTTTGAGCCGGACATGCGACCAATTGGCAGTGCCCGCTTGACGATCGGGTCCGGGCAACGGAAACAGACGCCATGAATACCAGCATCCCCGCATGGGTCGACGGTGTCTTGACACCGGTCGACAAGATCGAAGCGCATCTGCGCGGACTCCGCCACAAGGCCGTGTCCGTCTTCGTGCTGCGCGGGGACGAGATCCTGCTCCAGCGGCGGGCGCTCGGCAAGTATCACACGCCCGGGCTCTGGGCGAACACCTGCTGCACCCACCCGCACTGGGACGAGGCGCCCAAGACCTGCGCCGCGCGCCGGCTTGAGGAAGAGCTCGGCATCACCGGGGTCGCGCTCGAACCGCGCGGGCAGGTGGAATACCGCGCCGATGTAGGTGGCGGGATGATCGAGCACGAGCTCGTGGACATCTTCGTGGCCGAGGCGCCCGAGGGCATGACCATCGCGCCGAACCCGGACGAGGTGATGGACACCGACTGGGTGGCGCTCGATGCGCTGCGGGCGCGGACCGTTTCCGAGGCCGGAAGTTTCACGCCGTGGCTGCGTATCTACCTGTCGGACCACACTGAACAGATCCTGCCCGGGCGCGGCTGACGCCCTAGCGCCGCTTCTTCAGATAGACGTAATACGCGCCCGACCCGCCGTGCTTGCCGTGCGCCTCGGTGATCTGAAGCACCGCATGCGAGACGCCAGGCATCCGCAGCCACTGCGGCACCTGCGTCTTGAGCACGCCACGCCGGCGCGGCATCGGGTCGTGGGGATCCTCGCGCAGCCCCTTGCCGGTGATCACCAGCACCAGCCTCAGCCCCCGCGTCACGGACATGAGGATGAAGCGCACCAGT
>NZ_JAATOS010000872.1:0-793 GCF_011806505.1 Salipiger sp. HF18
TTGAGATTGTGCTCGCGCGCGCCGCGCACTTCGATCTGCTTGAGCTCGGGCATGGGACCTCCGGGGACGGATGCCCGATACATAGGTGAAAGGCGGGGGCGCGCCAATGGCAAAATGAGAACATAGCGCGAACCGCTGCGCATTGCCGTCACATTCCGGTGGTTGGCAGGCGGGCCTGGGCAGCGGCTGGGCAGTCGCCGGGCGCTTGCCGGGCCGCGTCTGGCAGAGCGGCGATCCGCCGATCACGAAAGCGTTTGCCCCGGGCAAGGCGGAGCGTGCCTAGATCATTGTGAAAGGACTCGAGAACGACAACAGGGATGAGGGACCGGCAATGACATTCGACCGACGGAACATGATCGCCTTGGTGCTGGGGGCCGGGACCCTGATCGCGGCCAGCTCCTGGGTGCATCACGGGATCGAGAGCGCCGAGAACGGCGAGATCGAGCTGACCGGACAGGTCACTCAGGCGCAACTCGAGACCCACGACGAGCGGCTGGTGCTGCTGGCTGACGGCACGGCCTGGACGGTCGACATCGGCCCCCTCATCGATGCCCGCAGCGCCGGGCTCACCCCCGAGATGCTGGCACCGGGCAACGAGCTGACGGTGCTCGGCCAGCGCGACGGCGACGTCGGCACGCTGGAGCTGCGCGCAAGTGCGGTGATCTTCGGCAGCACGCGCCACGATCTGGGTTCTCGCAGTCTCTGAAGGCGCGGGGCCTCTGAGCGGCTGTGTTGCGAGTTGGGTGGCGGCAGTCCAGGTGCCGTAGCTGGCCGTCTCGATCTGTTCTCGTCT
>NZ_JAATOS010000873.1:0-901 GCF_011806505.1 Salipiger sp. HF18
TCTCCGTCTCAGGTTTCAGGTGTCGCAACCCAAACCTACTCCGAAGATCGACGATGACCGCCAGCCTCGCGATCAGCTACGCTCGCGGCTTCCTACACCACGCCGCGGGGCACTATCGCAGAGTGGCCCTCAGGTCATCCGCATTCGACAGGAAATGCTGTGACGCCCTTGATCCGGCACATGCATCTGGGGGCACCATCGTAGAAGATTCCGGGACTACAGGAGAAAACCATGACCGCCCCCTTGCTGCACATCGAGACTCGGAACGACCTGCCCGAAACCGCCGATTGTGTGGTGATCGGCGCGGGCATCGTCGGCACCAGTGCCGCCTACTGGCTGGCGCGGGCGGGGATGAAGGCGGTGCTGCTCGAGAAGGGACGCGTCGGCGCCGAGCAGTCGAGCCGCAACTGGGGCTGGTGCCGCCAGCAGAACCGCGACGCGCGCGAACTGCCGCTGTCCACGAAGAGCCTCTCGCTCTGGGAGGACATGGCCGCGGACATCGGCGAGGACCTCGGCTTCCGGCGCTGCGGGCTGCTCTACCTCTCGGACGATCAGGCCGAGCTCGACGGCTGGGCGCGCTGGGGCATCTTCGCCCGAGGCCAGGGAGTGGACACGCGGATGCTGAGCGCCGCTGAGGCGACCGAGCGCGGCAGCGCCACCAACAAGAGCTGGGCGGGCGGCGTCTGGTCGCCCACCGACGGGATCGCCGATCCGTCGCGCGCGGCGCCGCTCATTGCCAAGGGCATCCTGAAACACGGCGGTGCGGTGATCCAGAATTGCGCGGCGCGCGGCATCGAGACGTGCGGCGGAACGGTCTCGGCGGTGGTCACCGAGAAGGGCACGATCCGCACGAAACAGGTGGTGCTCTCGGGCGGGGCCCGGGGGGGGGGCCTCCCGCCCC
>NZ_JAATOS010000874.1:0-900 GCF_011806505.1 Salipiger sp. HF18
ATCGCGCTCGGCCAGGCGGTCACGGTGATCGCCGGCGGCATGGAAAGCATGACCGGCGCTCCCTACCTGCTGCCCAAGATGCGCGGCGGCGCCCGCATCGGCCATGACAAGGTGATCGACCACATGTTCCTCGACGGGCTCGAGGACGCCTACGACAAGGGCCGCCTCATGGGCACCTTCGCCGAGGATTGCGCCGAGGCCTTCCAGTTCACCCGCGAGGCCCAGGACCAGTACGCCATCGCCTCGCTCGACAACGCGCTCGACGCCGAGCGCAGCGGCGCCTTCGCGAACGAGATCACCCCGGTGCACATCCACGCCCGCACCGGCGAAGAGATCATCACCCGCGACGAACAGCCCGGCCGCGCGCGACCGCAGAAGATCCCGACGCTGAAACCCGCCTTCCGCAAGGACGGCACGGTGACCGCGGCCAATTCCTCGTCGATCTCCGACGGCGCCGCGGCACTGGTCCTCACCACCCTCGACCACGCCGCCGCCACCGGCGCCACGCCGCGCGCCCGCATCCTCGGCCACGCCAGCCACGCCCAGGCGCCGCACCTCTTCCCCACCGCACCGATCCCCGCCGCGCAGGCCCTGCTCGACCGCATCGGCTGGAAGAAGGGCGACGTCGATCTCTGGGAGGTCAACGAGGCCTTCGCCGTGGTCCCCATGGCCTTCATGAAGGAGATGCGCCTGCCCCGCGACGTGGTGAACGTGAACGGCGGCGCCTGCGCGCTCGGCCACCCGATCGGCGCCAGCGGCGCGCGCATCATCGTGACGCTGCTCAACGCGCTGGAAACCCGGGGCCTCAGGCGCGGCGTCGCCGCCATCTGCATCGGCGGTGGCGAGGGCACGGCGATTGCCATAGAACGCCTCTGACCCTTCATCTTGCCAGATAAACTC
>NZ_JAATOS010000875.1:0-899 GCF_011806505.1 Salipiger sp. HF18
GGTGATCGACGACGCTGCCGTGACGCCGAAATACGTGCACGGCTTCGAGGCCTCGCGCGAACTGCCGATCATCTGGAAGATCGCGCGCGGCTCGGTGTTCAACAAGCTGATCATCCTGCTGCCGGCGGCGCTGCTGATGGCAGCCTACGCGCCGTGGCTGGTGCCGATCCTGCTGGTCATGGGCGGCTCGTACCTCTGCTTCGAGGGCGCCGAGAAGGTGCTGCACGTGCTGATGCCGCACGGCGCGAAGGCGGGCGCGGCCGAGGATGCCGCCGCCAGGGGCGACCCCGCCCATCTCGAGGAGACCAAGGTGAAGGGCGCGATCAAGACCGACTTCATCCTCTCGGCCGAGATCATGACGCTGGCGCTCTCGACCATCGAGGCGCCCGAGGTCTGGATCCAGGCGGTGGTGCTGGCGCTGGTGGGGCTGGGGATCACCGCGCTGGTCTACGGCGCGGTGGCGCTGATCGTGAAGGCCGACGACGTCGGGCTCTGGCTCACGCAGGTCGGCCGGCTCTCGGTGACCCGCGCCATCGGCCGCGGCATCGTCAAGGGTATGCCCTATGTCATGAAAATCCTCTCGACCGTGGGCACCGCCGCGATGCTCTGGGTCGGCGGCTCAATCATCGTGCACTCGCTGGCGCAGATGGGCTGGGCGGCCCCCGAGGAATTCATCCACCACTACGCGGTGATCGCCGAACACGCGGTCAGCGAACAATGGCAGTCCGCGGTGCTGTGGCTGGCGACGGCAACGATGGATTTCATCCTCGGCCTCGCCTGGGGCATGGTGCTGGTGCCGATCGTCACCAGGCTCGTCCTGCCGCTCTTCGGCGGCAGCAAGGCGGCACACTGATCTCCGGTCCACTCCCGGCTAATCTTCCGACGACCCGCCTGACCCC
>NZ_JAATOS010000876.1:0-885 GCF_011806505.1 Salipiger sp. HF18
GGTGTCATCAAGATCGAGATGCACGTCCTGCCGGACGTCTACGTGGAATGCGAGACCTGCAAGGGCAAGCGCTACAACCGCGAGACGCTCGAGATCCGCTTCAAGGGCAAGTCCATCGCCGACGTGCTCGACATGACGGTGGAAGAGGGGCAGGAGTTCTTCAAGGCGGTGCCCTCGATCCGCGAGAAGATGGACGCGCTGGTCCGCGTGGGGCTGGGCTACATCAAGGTGGGCCAGCAGGCGACGACGCTCTCGGGCGGCGAGGCGCAGCGGGTGAAGCTTTCCAAGGAACTGGCGAAACGCTCCACCGGGCGCACGCTCTACATCCTCGACGAGCCCACGACGGGCCTGCATTTCGAGGACGTGAAGAAGCTTCTCGAGGTGCTGCACGAGCTGGTCGAACAGGGCAACACGGTGGTGGTAATCGAACACAACCTCGACGTCATCAAGACCGCGGACCACCTTATCGACATTGGCCCCGAGGGCGGTGACGGCGGCGGCGAAATCGTCGCGACCGGCACCCCGGAAAAGGTCGCCGAGGTCGCTCGCAGCCACACCGGCCGCTACCTCGGCCCGATGCTGAACCCGGGCAAGGTCGCGGCGGAGTAACTCTCCGCGCGACCCGCCGCACACAGCGCATCGCCGCGCCCCGGCCCGGATCCGAGCGCGGCCTCCAGTCTTCATCTTGCCAGATAAACTCCGGGGGAGTCGCCCAGAGGGCGACGGGGGCAGCGCCCCCTCCGACCTCCCCGTCACGCGGCGGCCGACGACAGCGCTCCAGCCGATCTATCCGCCACGCGGCGACAGGCAGGCAGCGCCTCACTCCTCCGAGCCGTCGCGCCCACGGCTCCGGTTCCCCGGCCAGAGGCACTGAACCACCGCCCT
>NZ_JAATOS010000877.1:0-883 GCF_011806505.1 Salipiger sp. HF18
GGTGGCGTTGGGCGCGCGGTCGGTGACACCCCACCAGTCGGCCACGGTCATGCCCCGGGTGAGCGGCGAGACGGTCTCGATCTCGACGTTGATGTGCCGCCCCGAGAACAGATCGGGCCGCAGCAGGTAGGCGGTGACGCAGGGGTCGTGCAGCGGCGCGCCGTCGGAGCCGTATTTCGCCAGGTCGAAGCGCTCGAAGAAGTCGGTCATCTCGGCGACGGCGGTGCCGGCGCGGTTGCCGAGCGCGCGGAAAGCGTCGTTGCGCGGCTTGGTGACCAGCGCCTTGTGGGTCACGTCGAGCGGCAGCACCACCAGCGGCACGCCCGCACCGAAGACCAGTGCCGCAGCCTCGGGGTCGACGTAGATGTTGAACTCGGCCGCCGGCGTGATGTTGCCCACTTCGAAATAGGCGCCGCCCATGAGCACGATGCGCTTCACCCGCGAAACGATGTCGGGGGCGCGCTCGAAAGCGGTGGCGATATTGGTGAGCGGTCCGAGCGGGCAGAGCGTCACGGTCCCGGCGGGCTCGGCGCGGAGCGTCTCGATGATGAAGTCCACGCCATGAGCGTCCTGCAGGGGCATGGTGGACTCGGGCAGGTCGGGGCCGTCGAGCCCGCTCTTGCCGTGCACTTGCTCGGCGGTCACCAGTTCGTGGCGCAGCGGGCGGTCGCAGCCCGCGAAGACTTTCATGTCGGGCCGTCCGGCCAGTTCGCAGACGATGCGGGCATTGCGCGCGGTCAGCGCCAGCGGCACGTTGCCCGCCACGGCGGTGATGCCCAGCACCTCGATCTCGTCCGGAGAGGCGAGGGCGAGCAGGATCGCAACGGCGTCGTCCTGGCCGGGATCAGTGTCGATGATGATGCGCTCTGCCATGGGAAGCCTC
>NZ_JAATOS010000878.1:0-882 GCF_011806505.1 Salipiger sp. HF18
GCGTCGTAGAGCGGCTGCATGTAGGGATCGCCCTTTTCCTCCTGCGTGCCGGGCAGGAAGCCCAGCCGCTCGCCCGCCTCGACGGCGGGGCGGCAGAGGATGATCTTGTCGACGGCGCCGGTGATCAGCATGTTCACCCCGACCGCGACGGCGAGGTAGGTCTTGCCGGTGCCCGCGGGGCCGATGCCGAAGCACATCTCGTTCTGGTAGAGCGAGCGCACGTAGGCCTTCTGCGCCTCGGTGCGCGGCTCGATCAGCTTGCGGCGGGTCTTGATCTCGACCTTGCCGCCGTCGAACATCTCGAGCTGACGGGCCGGGGGCTCGGCTTCGGGCGCGGGGCGGGATTCGCGGGCAATGTCGCCCCGACCGACCCAGCGTCCCTGCTCGAGCCGCTGGTAGAGCGCCATGAGCACGTCCCGCGCCGCCGCCTGCGATTCCTCGGGTCCGTGGATCGCGAGCTGGTTCCCGCGTCGCAAGATCTGCACGCCGGTTCGGGTCTCGATGTCGGTGAGATTGCGGTCGAATTCACCGCAAAGGTCGATCAATAGACGGTTGTCGGGGAATTCGAGGATGGCTTCGGTGAGAGTGCCTGCGTTCACGCATGTCTCCTGCGCTTGAGTCTCTCTCAATGGTGCCAAGCGCGCCGCCATAGGGCAAGCCCCGAGCGGCCGATCCGGGCAGATCGTACGAAAAACGACCGCGCGGCGGGCAGCTGCGCGGTCGGAAAGGCCCCGGAACGGGGGGCCGGATCAGAGCGGATCGCCGATGACGCCGGTGGCGCCGTTCTTGAAATCGCCGGTGGCGACGGTCGGCGGGGCCACGCCCGAGCAGACCGGCTTGCCGTACTTGTCGAGGCGGCGGGCCAGATAGCCCTCGACGCCG
>NZ_JAATOS010000879.1:0-881 GCF_011806505.1 Salipiger sp. HF18
GTCGACCGAGAGCGGGTGGCGCAGCGCCGCGAGGTTGGCGAGCCGCAGCGACGGCAGCCCCTGCGCGCCGCCACCGCGATGCCATCCGGCCGCGAAGGCGCCGAGATCGCTGTCCGAGAAGGACAGCACCACCAGCTCCGCCGGATCCTGCCCGAGGTCGGTGGGCGTGGCGGTTTCCTCGAGCCCGTGGCTCTCGCGGAAGACGACGTGCATTGGCGGGCGTTACTCCGCTGCGGGGGCGGGCACGGCGCCGAGCACCGTCGCGATCGCCTCGGGGCGGATGTCGTCGTGCTCGGCAATCACCACCAGCCGGCCCGCGCGCGGCTCGTCGGATTTCCAGGGGCGGTCGAACTGGTGGCGCACCCGCGCGCCCACCGCCTGCACCAGCAGCCGCATCGGCTTGCCGCGCACCGAGGCATAGCCTTTGACCCGCAGGATGTTCTGCTCGTTTGCCAGCCGCTCGATGGCGGCGACCAGCGTGGCGGGGCTGTCGAGCTCGGGGATCTCGACCACGATGCTCTCGAAGTCGTCGTGATCGTGGTCATGCGCCTCGTCGTGGTGGCTCGGCCGGGCGTCCATGTCGTCTTCCGCCGCCGCCTCGAGCCCGAGGATCACGCGCGCGTCCACCACGCCCTCGGCGACCTCGATCACCGGCAGCGGCCGCGGCGCTTCGGCGGCGATCACCGCCCTCGCTTTGGCCACGCCCTCGGGGCCGGCGAGGTCGGGCTTGGTCAGCAGCACGATGTCTGCGCAGGCGATCTGGTCTTCGAACACCTCCGAGAGCGGCGTCTCGTGGTCGAGGCTGTCGTCGGCCAGACGCTGGGCATCGACCCGGGCCACGTCGGGGGCGAAGCGGCCCGCGGCCACCGCCTCGGCATCGG
>NZ_JAATOS010000880.1:0-880 GCF_011806505.1 Salipiger sp. HF18
CACGAACCGTGGCGCCCGGGAGAGACCGGTCGGCTCAGCCGAGGTGATGCACCTCCTGCTTGCCGTAGACCGGTGTCGGCAGGCCCTCCATCCGGGCCTTGAGCTGCAGCGCCAGGTAGGACGAGTAGTGCCGCGACTGGTGCAGGTTGCCGCCGTGGAACCACAGGTTCTCCTGCTGGGTCGGCTTCCACATGTTGCGCTGCTCGCCTTCCCAAGGGCCGGGGTCCTTGGTGGTGTCCGAGCCGAGACCCCAGACCTTGCCCACCTTGTCGGCCATCTCCTGCCCCATGAGATCGGCCACCCAGCCGTTCATCGAGTTGTAGCCGGTGGCGTAGACCACGAGATCCGCGTCGAGATGGGTGCCGTCGCTCAGGATCACGCCGGTTTCGTCCAGCGCCTCGACCTGACCGCGCTTCAGTTTGACCTCGCCGTCGATGATCAGCTGGCTCGCGCCCACGTCGATGTAGTAGCCCGATCCGCGGCGCAGGTACTTCATGAACAGCCCCGAGCCGTCGTCGCCCCAGTCGAGCCAGAACCCGGCCTTCTCGAGCCCGTCGTAGAACGTCTTGTCGACCTCCTTCATCTGGTCATAGAGCGGGATCTGGAACTCGTGCATGATCTTGTAGGGCAGCGAGGCGAAGACGAGATCCGCCTTCTCGGTGGTCATGCCGCTCTGCACCGCCTTCTCGGAGTAGAGCGCGCCAAGGCCGATATCCATCAGCGTGTCGGACCGCACGATATGGGTGGAGGAGCGCTGCAGCATGGTGACGTCGGCGTCATGCTCCCAGAGCGCGGCGCAGATGTCGTGGGCCGAGTTGTTCGACCCCACCACGACCACCTTCTTGCCGGCATAGGCATCGGGGCCGGGGTGCTGCGAGGA
>NZ_JAATOS010000881.1:0-876 GCF_011806505.1 Salipiger sp. HF18
GGCCCCGGCGCCGAGCCGCAGGTGACCGAGGTCGAGACCGGCAGCTTCCTCTGGACCGAAACGCCGCTGGTGCTGCACCCGCGGCAGGACGCCGCCGGGGCGCTTGCCGCGCTGCTGCCTCCGACCGGGCGCCGGGACATCCTGCTGCGCGTCGTCGCCGAGGGCTGGGCCGGGCTCGCCGACCAGCTGGCGCTGCGCCGCGCCGCCGAGCGTCACGGCCCCGAGTTCGCTCATTTCGAGCTGCGCACCGACGCGCTCGGCACCCAGATCGAGGCCGCCGATCTCGACGAGATCGACCACGGCGGCGCGCTGCGCCTCGCCGCAAACACGCTCAGGGCCGAGACCACCGACGAGACGCTGCCGCAGGCCGACCGGCAGGTGGCGGCGGACGCGCTGGCGCGGCTCTACGCCTATGTGAACGAGGGCGAGGCATGAGGCTCCGCAGCATCCGGCTCGAGAACGTCCGGCGCTTCACCAGCCCGGTGCTGATCGAGGGCATCACCGACGGGCTCAACGTGCTGAGCGAGCCAAACGAATCCGGCAAGTCGACGCTCTTCGACGCGATCCAGGCGCTGTTTTTCATCCCGCACGGCTCGAAGAACCGCGAGATCGCCTCGCTGCGCCCCCACGCCGGCGGCGCCCCCGAGGTGGCCGTCGAGATCGAGACCGACGCCGGGCGCTTCACCGTCGCCAAGCGCTGGTTCTCCAAACCCGCGGCGACCGTGCATCAGGGGTCCCGGCTGGTCGCGCAATCGGACGAGGCCGAAGCGTGGCTCGCGGACCTGCTCGGTGGCGCCGAGGGCGGGCCTTCGGGTCTGATCTGGGTGCGGCAGGGGCTGACCCATCTTGGCGCTGCGACGCCCCAGGAAGAGAAAG
>NZ_JAATOS010000088.1:0-13212 GCF_011806505.1 Salipiger sp. HF18
CTCCCTCGCGGGGGCCCGCCCTTGCCTCTCCACCCCGGGCCGCCCCCAAAAGGGACACCCCGCCATGACAATCGCTCCCCCCGCCGCCGAGCCCCGCCGCGCCATCGCGCCGGTGATCTGCTATCCGAACGACCGCCTGCCGCAGCCCGACCTCGGGCTCTACACGCAGGGGCTGGCCGGGGCGGAGCTGGTCGAAACGGTCATCGCCGCGCCCCGCGATGCCTGCTCCTTTCGCGTGACCGCCGGGCAGTTCTTTCGCATCGTGAGCGTCGACGGCCCGCAGGTGGGTGACCTCAACCTGTGGAACGCCGCCGATCTCTCGGAGCGGTTCTACTCCGGCAAGACCCGCGCCCTGCACGGCACCCACGTGACGACCGGTGAACGGCTCTGGTCGGCCTTCCCGCACCTGCGCCCGATGGCGACCATCGTGGACGACACGCTGGACTGGTACGGCATCGACGCCTTTGGCGGCTCGGTCCACGACGTGATCGGCACCCGCTGCGACCCCTACACCGGCAACCTGCTTTCCGGCACGCAGTACCACCATTGCTGCCACTCGAACCTGACCCGCGCCCTTGCCGACGCCACCGGCCTGCCGCTGCGCGAGGCCGAGGCGCATGTGCATGACGTGCTGAACGTCTTCATGTGCACCGGCTTCACCCGCGACACCGGCCAGTACTTCATGAAGGCGAGCCCAGTGCGTCCCGGCGACAGCCTGACGTTCTTCGCCGAGATCGACCTCTTGGGCGCGCTGAGCGCTTGCCCGGGCGGAGACTGCTCATCCGAGCACAGCTCGGACACCGCCGTCTGCCATCCGCTGAAGGTCGAGATCCTCACCCCCGCGGCGGGCGCGCTCGGCGACTGGCAACCGCCCGCACGCAACGGCTACGACCGCAGCCACGGCCGCTAGGGGAGGGGCATCGCCATCCGCGTTGCCTCCCGCGAGGGAGTCCGCGGAAAGCGATGCCTTGTTTTTCGTGAAGTCCGTTCGTGACGTTCGATGGGCGGCCCGAGATGGCCCCGAGATCAGCCGGCGAATGCCGCCTCGAGTGCGATCTGCACCATGTCGCCGAACGAGCTCTGGCGGTCCTCGGAGGGCAGTGCCTCGTGGCGCAGGAGGTGGTCGGAGACGGTCAGCACCGCCAGCGCCCGGACCCCGTGCCGCGCGGCGAGATTGTAGAGCTCCGCCGCTTCCATTTCGACGCCCAGAATTCCGTGACGCGTCATGATCTCATTGAGATCGGGACGCTCGTCATAGAAAACGTCCGCGGAATATATTCCGCCCACGTGATATATTGCGCCCATTGCTTTCGCCGATGCGACAGCAGCATTCAGCAATTCGAAATCCGCACAGGGTGCGAAATTGAGTTCGCGGAATATGCCGACGGACGGCGTGGACAGGGACGAGGCGGTCATCGCGAGGATGACGTCACGCAATTTCACCTTGTCCTGCATGGCGCCGGCCGAGCCGATCCGGATGAGGGTCTTGGCCCCGTACTCGCGGATCAGCTCGTTGGCGTAGATCGACAGGCTCGGCATCCCCATGCCCGATCCGTGGATCGTGACCGGGTGCCCTTGCCAGGTGCCCGTGAATCCGAGCATCCCGCGAACGCGGTTCACGCAGACGGGATTGTCGAGGAAGGTGTTGGCAGCCCATTCGGCCCGCAGGGGATCCCCGGGCATCAGGACCGTTTCAGCGATCTGGCCCGGCTGCGCGCCGATATGAACCGTCATCAGATTGCCAGATCGTCCAGAGACTTGCCGGACTCGAGTGCGGCCACCACCCAGTTGGGTTTGCGGCCACGACCGGTCCAGGTCTGGTCCGGATCAGAGGGATTGGCGTATTTCGGTGCGCCTTTCGAGCCTTTCGGTCCGGCGGCGGTGAGGATTTCCTCGAGCGAGAAACCGTATTCCTTGGCGGCTTGTTCAACCGCGCGCTTTGCGTCCGCCTTGCGGCGTGCATCAATCGTTTTCAGGGCTTTCTCGACGTCTGCCTTGAGCTGTTTCAGCTGGTCTTTCGACAGGGTGTCCAGATCAATGTCCATGCGTTTCTCCATTTTCGTGGAGAGCTTACTTCCCCATCTGAAATGTAAGCTCAAGATCCAGATTTGTGTCATCGCAAAGATTTGTCAAAAAATATGCAATCCGCTCACCGTTGAGGTGAGCGGGGAATTGCCAGTTCTATTTATGGGCGCGTCCGAAATTAAGACTTATTTCACTTTTTCGTCATGTCGAAATTTTGCGATGCCCGCTCAGGTAGAGGAATCGCCACGCATTCCGAGACAAAAGCGCCATTTTGTCTATTCCGCTGCAACAGCCTTGGAATCGACCAGAGCCACAATATCCATCATGATGGTGTTCAGGACGAAATCCTTGGGGGTGTAGACCTTCGCCACGCCCATTGCACGCAGCCTCCGGGCGTCCTCGTCGGGGATGATTCCGCCGACCACGACCGGCACATTGCCAAGCCCCTCGGCCCGCATTCTTTCCATCAGGTCCTCGACGAGGGGAATATGGCTGCCGGACAGGATCGAAAGCCCGACCACGTGGGCACCGTTCTTTGCCGCCTCGACGATTTGTTCAGGCGTCAGGCGAATGCCCTCGTAATCGATCTCCATTCCGCAATCGCGGGCGCGGAAGGCGATCTGCTCGGCGCCGTTGGAATGGCCGTCGAGCCCGGGCTTGCCCACGAGGAAACGCAGGCGGCGTCCGAGACGGTCGCTGACCGCATCGACGGCGTCGCGGATGTCGTCGAGCCCCTCGGTCTTGTTGCTGACCGATCGCGAGACGCCGGTGGGGCCGCGGTATTCGCCGTGGACGACGCGCATCTGCTGGGCCCATTCCCCGGTGGTGACGCCGGCCTTGGCCGCGGCGATCGAAGCAGGCATGACGTTGCGCCCCTCCTTTGCCGCCGCACGAAGCTCGGCCAGTGCCGCGGCGACGGCCGCGTCGTCGCGTTCTGCCCGCCAGGCGTTGAGCCGCGCGATCTGCTCCTGCTCGACGGCCGGGTCGACGACCATGATGCCGCCGTCCTCGCCCACCAGCGGCGAAGCCTCGCCCTCGGTCCACTTGTTGACGCCCACGACGATGGTCTCGTTGCGCTCGATGCGGTTCAGCCGCTCGGCATTGGCGTCGACGAGCCGGCCCTTCATGTAGTCGATGGCCTCGATCGCGCCGCCCATGGCCCCGTCGGCCAGCGCCGCGACCTTGGCCTCGACCGCCGGGTTGCCGTCGAAGAGATCGCCGTATTCCAGCAGGTCGGTCTCGTAGGCGAGGATCTGCTGCATCCGCATCGACCATTGCTGGTCCCACGGGCGAGGCAGGCCGAGCGCCTCGTTCCACGCCGGCAGCTGTACGGCGCGGGCGCGGGCGTTCTTGGAGAGCGTCACCGCGAGCATCTCGATCAGGATGCGGTAGACGTTGTTCTCGGGTTGCTGCTCGGTGAGGCCCAGAGAGTTCACCTGCACGCCGTAGCGGAAGCGGCGGAACTTCGGGTCCTGCACGCCGTAGCGCGTCTCGAGGATCTCGTCCCAGAGCATCACGAAGGCACGCATCTTGCACATCTCGGTGACGAAGCGGATGCCCGCGTTGACGAAGAACGAGATCCGGCCGCAGAGCGCCGGGAAGTCCTCGGGGGCGACGCGCGGCTTGAGCTCGTCGAGAACCGCGATGGCGGTGGCGAGCGCAAACGCCAGTTCCTGCTCGGGCGTCGCGCCGGCCTCTTGCAGGTGGTAGGAGCAGACGTTCATCGGGTTCCACTTGGGAACGTTGGTGTAGCAGTATTCGGCCACGTCGCCGATCATCTTCAGCGAGGGCTTGGGCGGACAGATGTAGGTGCCGCGCGAAAGGTATTCCTTGATGAGGTCGTTCTGCACGGTGCCCTGAAGCTTAGAGACGTCCGCGCCCTGCTCCTCGGCCACCGCGATATAGAGCGACAGCAGCCACGGCGCCGTTGCGTTGATCGTCATCGAGGTGTTCATCTGCTCCAGCGGGATCTGGTCGAAGAGCGTGCGCATGTCGCCCAGATGGCAGACGGGCACGCCGACCTTGCCGACCTCGCCCCGGCTCAGCACGTGGTCGCTGTCGTAGCCGGTCTGGGTCGGCAGGTCGAAGGCGACCGAGAGCCCGGTCTGCCCCTTGGCGAGGTTGTTGCGATAGAGCGCATTCGAGGCTTTGGCCGTCGAGTGTCCGGCATAGGTCCGGATCAGCCACGGCCGGTCTGCCTGGGGGGGGGCGTCACTCGGCTGGCGGTCTTTCTGAACGTCCGTCATGTCGGTCTCCGTGGAGCTGACCAGAATCTTGCTGGCAAGGTTGTTGCGTCCATGGGTGAATATGCGAAATATTATGTCTCGTCAATTCGCCGCGCTGCGGCGCGGTTCTGCCTGTGCGAGCAACCCTTCAGCGAAACCCTGCATTTGAAGCGTCGCATCTCGCGAAAATAGCGGGTTTTGCCGCAAATAGGCTACTCTAAAGCGTCTGAGAGCGCTGCGAAGGCTGCTTCCTCACCGGGCGCCCGGTGAGGCTGCTGGAAGTTTCTGCGTTTGCTCGGTCATAAAATTACAAAATGCACCTTCGTCGTTGTTGCATTGTTGCGCGGCCACCGCTATCTCATCTGTTCAAAGCCCGTCGATTCTGCACTGCGGCGCGGGCTTGGAGTGAAGGGAAACATGGCCGGCCGGCATGGTGCCAGCCAAATGGAAGGAGGACCCGATGGCTCTGGACACGCAAACCGGGATCGCGCCCTACGAGGCACCGGAGAAAGACCTCTACGAGATCGGCGAGATGCCGCCCCTCGGCTACGTGCCGAAGAAGATGTACGCGTGGGCGATCCGGCGCGAGCGTCATGGTGAGCCCGACAAGTCGTTCCAGAAGGAAGTCGTCGACACCTGGCAGATCGACAGCCACGAAGTGCTGGTTCTCGTCATGGCGGCGGGCGTCAACTATAACGGTGTCTGGGCCGGTCTCGGCATTCCGATCTCGCCCTTCGATGTCCACAACCAGGACTTCCACATCGCGGGCTCCGACGCCTCGGGCATCGTCTGGGCGGTCGGCGACAAGGTCAGCCAGTGGAAGGTCGGCGACGAGGTCGTCATTCACTGCAACCAGGACAACGGTGACGACGAGGAGTGCAACGGCGGCGACCCGATGTTCTCGCCCACGCAGCGGATCTGGGGCTACGAGACCGGCGACGGCTCATTCAGCCAGTTCACCCGCGTGCAGGCGCAGCAGCTTATGCCGCGTCCCAAGCACCTGACCTGGGAAGAGAGCGCCTGTTACACGCTGACGCTGGCCACCGCCTACCGGATGCTCTTCGGGCACCATCCGCACGAACTCAAGCCGGGCCAGAACGTCCTGGTCTGGGGCGCCTCGGGTGGCCTCGGCTCGTATGCGATCCAGCTGATCAACACCGCCGGCGCCAATGCCATCGGAGTGATCTCGGAGGAAGACAAGCGCGACTTCGTTCTCGGGCTCGGTGCCAAGGGCGTCATCAACCGCAAGGACTTCAAGTGCTGGGGGCAGCTGCCCACGGTCAACACGCCGGAATACAACGAGTGGCTCAAGGAGGCGCGCAAGTTCGGCAAGGCGATCTGGGACATCACCGGCAAGGGCGTGAGCGTCGACATGGTCTTCGAGCACCCGGGCGAGGCGACCTTCCCGGTCTCGACGCTGGTCTGCAAGAAGGGCGGCATGGTGGTGATCTGCGCCGGCACCACCGGCTTCAACTGCACCTTCGACGTCCGCTACATGTGGATGCACCAGAAGCGCCTGCAGGGCTCGCACTTCGCCCACCTCAAGCAGGCCGCCTCGGCCAACCGCCTGATGATCGAGCGGCGGCTGGATCCCTGCATGTCCGAGGTCTTCGGCTGGGAGCAGATCCCCGACGCCCACGTCAAGATGCGCAAGAACGAGCACAAACCCGGCAACATGGCCGTTCTGGTGCAGTCGCCCAAGACCGGGCTGCGCACCTTCGAAGAGGCACTCGCGGCCCGGGGCTAACCCGGCATTGAGCCCGCAACCGCAATACGCGCCCGCGAATCGTGTCGACGGTTCGCGGGCGTTTCGTTTGCGGGGGCCTGCAGGTCCAATGCGGTCAGGGGCTTCGAAATCGGCGCCTCACCATTTCTGGGGAGTTGGAATGCGCGAATTTTCAGGCGGTAATAGGGGGTGCTATAGTTATGTTAATCTTTTGTTAAGACTCTGCGGGGAAGGCTGACCATGCGACATGATTGGATCATAGACGTACTGACAGACCTGAAATCCTTTGCGCGCGCGAATGCGCTCGACGCATTGGCCGAGCAACTCGACGAGGCGCAACTCGTCGCCCAGGTCGAAATCGCGTCTGGTGCCGAGGGGGCGGGCATTGGGATCTGCGGAGGGGATTCCCGTAACGGGAGGGTTTCTGGAACAGCTTGAGCTGGCCGAGCGGCGTGAGGATCTTCAATCCGTAGCCGAGGCGTTGCGTGACCGGTTCAAGGTGGACCACCTCGTCTATCACTGGGTCAGTGCCAATGGTGAACAATATGGTTGCGGCACCTACGATCCGGTCTGGGTCGAGCGCTATCTCGAAAAGGGGTACCTTCGAATAGATCCGGTTGTTCAGGGGTGTTTTCAACGGTTTCACCCCGTCGACTGGAAACGGCTCGACTGGTCGTCCAAGGCGGCGCGGGCCTTTCAGTGGGATGCCATTGCCCATGGCGTCGGAAACCAGGGCTATTCCATTCCGATCCGGGGGCCGAACGGCCAGTTCGCGCTCTTCACCGTCAACCACAGCTGCGATGACGAGGCCTGGGCAGAGTTCACCGCGCTCAATCGCAGGGACATGATCCTCATCGCGCATTACTTCAACCAGAAGGCGCTGGAGCTCGAGCCGGGACGCCGGCCCGAACCCGCCCAGCCGCTCAGCCCTCGCGAGATCGAGGCAATGACCCTTCTTGCGGTCGGCTACAGCCGCGCGCAGGTGGCCGAGACGCTGCGCATCTCGGAGCACACGCTGCGGGTCTACATCGAAAGCGCCCGCTTCAAGCTGGGCGCGATGAACACCACCCATGCGGTGGCGCGGGCACTGTCCCGTGGGCTCATCGTCGTCTGACGCGGCCCGTAAGGGGCGCAGGTTCGGGGCGGGCTCCGGCCCGCCGGCCGGGAGGCGTGTCCGGCCCATCCGTTAACCATATCTGAGCGCACCGCGCATGGCGATGTCGGGTCGTTAACCCCGTCTGCGCAGCTTCTTCCCATCGGACTTCGCGAGGGAGAAGACGCCATGATCCGCTACATCTACGCAGACCAGCTCGACGCGTTCCCGCTGCTCAAGCGCAGCATGTTCACCGATCGCGCGGACCAGTTCCGCACCCGGCTCGGCTGGGACGTTGCGGTCGACGCACAGGGTGAGGAGCGCGACGAATATGACGGAATGAACCCGCTCTACGTGATCTGGGAGCGCCCGGACGGCCGTCACGGCGGCTCGATGCGGCTGCTGCCCACGGTGGGGCGCTGCATGGTGAACGACCATTTCCTGCATCTCACCGGCGGCGTCCGGATCGAGAGCCCGCTGATCTGGGAATGCACCCGCTTCTGTCTCTCGCGCGAGACCGGTCCGGGCGCCGCTGCCGCCCTGATGCTGGCGGGCGGCGAGGTCATGCAGGGCTTCGGCGTCGCGCATTACGTCGGGGTGTTCGACGCCCGCATGGTGCGGATCTACAAGCGCATCGGCGCCTCGCCCGAGGTGCTGGGCAGCCAGGGCGAGGGCCGCGAGCGCATCTCGGTCGGGCTCTGGGAATTCAGCGCCGGGGCGCATGCGCGGGTCTCCTCCAGCGCCGGCATCCCCGCCGCCATGTCGCGCGGCTGGTTCGAAGCCGCCTTCGGGGCGGGCGAGGTCCGGGTGCCGGTGGCCGCCTGAGGACCGCGGGGCAGGAGGCGCTTCGCGGCGCGCGCGGGTGTCCGCCTCACGAGGGGCCGATCGCGCGGCCCGTGGCATGAGCGTTGCCCTGCCAGAGACGATGCCGAAATCCCACCAGTCCCGAGGAAATAATCCACAGGTTGCATCTGCGTCGAGCCAGTTGTGCTATGCATGTATCGAGGATCGTCTGGCAGGAGATTTCCCCGATGCTGAATGCACTCCGTCTCACCATGGCCCTTGCCGTCCTTCTGGCCCTCTCGGCGCCCCTCCCGGCCCGGGCGGCGTCGGCGGGAGGGGGCATCCCGGCCTGGCTTCAGGCGCATGTGGGGCTCGGCGAGGGCCAGATCGCCCCCGTCGTTCTGCAGAGGGCCCGCGAGCTCTACCTGAAGAACCGGGCCAGCGGCGAGGTGCGCAATCCCTGCTACCTCGCCATGGACGCGACGCGGCCGAGCACGGCGCCGAACGGCGATCCCGGGCGGCGGTTCTACGTCATCTGCGAGCCTTCGCAGTCGTTTCGCGCGGTATCGTCGGGCTATGGCAACGGACGCAAGCTGCAGCGGGCGGATTTCTCCAACGGCCGGCAATGCGCCAGGAATTTCAGCAATGCCGAGGGGTCGAAGCTGACCATGGGCGGGCCCTACCTGACTGCCGAGACCCGAACGTCCTTCAAGGGCTACTACAGCCAGTCCGGCAAGCGGACACCGCTCTACCGCACCTTCCTGCTGTTCGACGGCAAGGGCGATACGGCGAACGCACGGGAGCGGGCCATCGGAGGGCACCCGGCGGTCTTCGTCAAATGGCAGTGCCGTTTCAGGGACCCGCGGAACCCGCACGCGGACGAGGAAGGCTACGTGCCCTACGGGAGCCTCGTGAACTACACCGGTGGCCGCAGCAACGGCTGCACCACGTGGTCGCCCGCGGTCTCGCGGGACATCCTCGCGCAGGTGGAGGGCAACCCGACGACGCTCTACATCTATCCCGAGGGCCGCGACGTCGATGCGGTCGCCAATGCGGTGAAGGCCGGGACCGCGCCGTCGCGCGCGGGGCTCTATTGGAACGCCGCCTGTCTTCAGGCCATCGGAGCCCCGAAATTCTGGTCGAAGCGGATGCTGCAGCCGGTGATTGACAGCTGGCGGGACTCGCTGCCGGAGCAGCCGCAGCGGGCGTTGCCGATCTGCAAATGAGTTTTGGCGGGGTGGGGGCGTGGCCGGGACGCTGCTGCGTTTTTTCCGTCCTGTGATGGGTGTGGGAGGTGGATTGGGAGCGGTCTTCGGTTGGTGTCGTTGTTTCGTGCGGGGGCAGGTCGTGCGGCGATGCCTTGCCTGCAGCGAGGATTGACCACCTGCGGTCGCGGTACCCGCGAGGGACGAGGGGGCGCTGCCCCCGTCCGCGTGCCGCGGACTCCCCCGGAGTTTATTGGGCAAGATGAAGGTGCGGGCGCCGTGCTCTCTGGCGTCTTCCGGCGCGGGACAGTAGGGTCCGCCGCATGGATCTTCCCGCGCTGACATTCTCCGACGACCAGGCCGAGGCCTGGGACCGCGTGGCGGAGATGCTGCGCGGTGCCGGCGTCGATCTCGACGACGGCGTGGTGCTGCCCGCCAAGGACGGCGCGGCCCGGGTGATGGCGGTCATGGGCAAGGCGGGCTCGGGCAAGACGCTGCTGCTCTCCGAGCTCTGCAAGGCGGTCGAGGCCGCGGGGGCCGAGCTTGTGTCGGGCGATTTCGAGAGCCGCAAGCGTCGCGAGAAGCGCAGCTTCGCGGTGCTGGCGCCCACCAACAAGGCGGCAAGCGTGTTGCGGATGCGCGGCGTGCCCGCGACCACCATTCACCGCATCATCTATACCCCGGTCTACGATCCCGAATACGAGCGCATCGCCGAATGGCTCACCGACCAGGCCGAGAAGCCCGAGATCGAGGGGCTGACCGAGGACGCGCTCGACCGCGCCTATGCCGCCTTCCAGGGCCACAAGTCGGTGCCGGCGGCGCTGGCGGCGGCGGGGCTCAGGGGCAGCGATTTCATCACCGGCTGGAAACGCCGCGAGGAGCCGCTGGACATCGGCTTCGTCGACGAGGCCTCGATGCTCGACGACCGCCAGTTCGAGGACCTGCAGGAGATCTTCCCCAACCTCGTGCTGTTCGGCGATCCGGCGCAGCTCGCGCCGGTGAACCAGTCCGGCAAGATGGTCTTCGACGAGGTGCCCGAGGAGCGCAAGCTCGAGCTGCACCGCATCCACCGGCAGCAGGCCGACAACCCGATCCTCGATCTCGCCCATGCGCTGGCCGATCCGTCGCTCGAGTTCCACCATTTCGAGCGCATGGTCGAGGAGAAGGCGGCGCAGGATGACCGGGTGGTCTGGGCGGGCCGGGTCGAGGTCGACCTGATGGCGCGCTCGCCGGTGCTGGTCTGGCGCAATGCCACGCGGATCCGCCTGATCAATGCCTTCCGCGCCGTGCATGGCGCGCCGGAGACCGAGCTTCTGCCCGGCGAGCCGCTGATCTGCGACGGCATCGAGCTGCCGCTGAAACACCGCAAGAAGCGGCTGGACCTCGAGGCGCGCGGGCTCATCAAGGGTGCGCAGGTGATCTACCTCGGACCGGGCCGCAAGCCCGGTTTCTCGCGGTTGCACGTGATGGGCGCGCCCGATCCGCAGGTCTCGGCGGCCTCGATCGTGAAGATCGAGAAGCCCGACGAGGAAGAGCCCTTCATCCCCTACGCGGCCCGCATGGGCGCGGCCTTCCTGCACGGGGCGGCGGTGACCATCCACAAGGCGCAGGGGTCGCAATGGGAGAACGTGCAGGTGTTCGCGCCGGATCTCTTTGCCGCGGCGCGCATGGGCCGGGTCGAGGCCGGGCAGCCGCTGTGGAAGCGGCTCGCCTACGTGGCGATCACCCGGGCGTCGGACCGGCTTTACTGGGTGGTGCGCAACCGGCTGGCGCGGCCCACGGGGCCGCTCGGCACCGATGATCTGAAGGCGCCCGCGGTGGCGCTGACGCTGGAACAGGAAGAGGCAGAGACAGGCCCGGCATGAACGACATCACCGATCCCCCCAGCCCCTTCGCGCAGCACCTCGGCTACGAGCTGGTCGCGTGGCGCGAAGACTATGCCCGCTACGAGATGCCCATCCGCCCGTTTCTCGAGAACCGGCAGGGCATCCCGCATGGCGGCGCGATCGCGACGCTGCTCGACTCGACCATGGGTCTGTGCGGGCTCTGGTCCGGCGATGCCGCGGAGCGGCGCATGGGGCTGACACTGTCGCTCAACGTCCAGTACATCGGTCAGGCGAAGGGCACGAAGCTGATCTGCGAGGCCCGCAAGACCGGCGGCGGCAGGACCACCTTCTTTGCCGAGGGCGAGATCACCGACGACACCGGGCAGCTCGTGGCCAAGGGCACCGGGGTCTTCCGTCACCGCCGCAGCTGAGGTCGCGACCGTGGAGCGGGTTCAGTAGCCCGCCGCGCGGTCCACCAGGTGGAGGAGGGGCTCGCCGGCCTCGCCCCGCCGGATGTTCTCGGCGATGACGCGGGAGGCGCTGGGCACGCGGGTGTCGGCGGCCACGTGGGGCGTGATCGTCACGCCGGGATGCGCCCAGAACGGATGATCCTGCGGCAGCGGCTCCTTGCGGAAGACGTCGAGCGTCGCGTGCCCGACCTGGCCCTGGTCGAGCGCCTCGACCAGCGCCGCGTCGTCGATCAGCGGGCCGCGCCCGGGGTTCACGATGCAGGCGCCGTGGGGCAGGAGCGCCAGCGTCTCCCTGTTCATCAGGTCCTGCGTCGCGGGCGTGTCCGGCAGCAGCAGCACGAGGATCTCGGCCCCCGCCAGCACCTTCGTCAGGCCTTCCGGGCCGTGGTGGCAGGTGATGCCCTCGACCTCGCGCGGGGTGCGCGACCAGCCCGAGACCGGGAAGCCGAGCCCGGCAAGCGCGCCCGCGCAGGCGGTGCCCAGCGTGCCGAGCCCCAGCACCGTCACCGGCCGCTCGGAGGCGAGCGGCGGCACCACCGGGTCCCAGCGATGCTCGGGGTTCATGATGTAGCGGTCCATCCCGAGGTGGTGCCGCAGCACATGCCCGGTGACGTATTCCAGCATGCCCTGTGTCAGGCCTTCCTCGTCGACCATGCGCGCGAGAGGCACGGTCAGGGTCTTGTTCCCGGTGATCCGCTCGACCCCGGCCCAGAGGTTCAGCACCGCCTTGAGGCGGGTGTAGGGGGTGAAGTCCCGGACCTCGGAATCGGGCGCGTAGACGATGTAGTCGACGGTTTCCGGTTCCGCCTCGCAACTTAGCGCGTAGTCGAGGCCGAAGCCGTCCAGCGCAGCGCGCAGCGGCGCCTCGTAGACGGCCCAGCGGTCGGCGCCGGCGGCAAAGAGAATGTTCGTCATGTCAGCGGGGCCTGTGGATCTGTGCGCTCTGGACCATTCCGAAGGCGATCATCAGCACCATCATTGCCGAGCCGCCGTAACTCACCAGCGGCAGCGGCACGCCGACCACCGGGGCGAGGCCCATGACCATCGACATGTTCACGGCAAAGAACAGGAAGAAGGTCAGGCCGATGCCCAGCGTCAGCAGCGAGGAATAGCGGTCGCGGTTCTGCATGGCGGCGATGATGCAGAACACGAGGACGAGCACGTAGAGGATGAGAAGGGAGATGCCGCCGACGAAGCCGAATTCCTCGGCCAGCGTGTTGAAGATGAAGTCGGTATGCTTCTCGGGCAGGAAGTTCAGCCGCGACTGGGTGCCCTGCATGAAGCCGCGCCCGGTCCAGCCGCCCGAGCCCATGGCGATCTTGGCCTGGGTGATGTGGTAGCCGGCGCCCAGCGGATCGGTCGAGGGGTCGAGGAAGGTGTCGATGCGGCGGAACTGGTAGTCCTGCAGCAGTTGCCAGCTGGTGCCGCGCGACAGGAAGACGGTGTAGACCGCGCCCACGCCTCCGGCGGCCACCACGGCGAAGTAGAGCCAGTGCACGCCCGCGAGGAACATCATCAGCGCGCCCGCGATCAGCAGCAGGAGCGCGGTGCCGAGGTCGGGCTGGATCAGCGTCAGCCCGGTCGGCAGCAGGATCAGCAGGATCGGCGCCAGCACCCAGACCGGGTGCGACACCCGCTTCATCGGCAGCCAGTCGTAATAGGCCGCCAGCACCATCACCAGCGCGATCTTCATCAGCTCGGACGGCTGCAGCTGCATGAAGCCGATGTCGATCCAGCGCTGCGCACCCATGCCGACGGTGCCGAAGAGCTCCACCCCCACCAGCAGCGCCAGCGCCAGCATGTAGATCAGCGCCGAGAGGTTGCGCCAGAGCCAGATCGGCACCATCGCCACGAGGAAC
>NZ_JAATOS010000882.1:0-875 GCF_011806505.1 Salipiger sp. HF18
CGACGTTGGTGGCGGCGGGCACACAGGGCTGTCCGGACTGGCGGTAGAGCAGCGCCGCGCCCACCTTGTAGGGCATCTTCACCTGCGGGGCGACGCGTGTTCCCTGCGGGTAGATGATCAGCTGTCCGGGCGCGGCGGCGCCCTGCGACACGTCCCTGAGCATCTTGGCGATGGCCGCCCCGCGCTTGCCGCGGTTGACCGGCACGCAGCCGATCCGCAGCGCGTACTGGCCGAGGACCGGCGCCCAGAGCAGCTCGCGCTTCATGATGAACTTTGCTGCGGGCACCGCGCTGAAGATCATGATGATGTCGAGGAAGCTCTGGTGCTTGGAGGCGACGATCACCTCCTCCGTCGGCGGCGTGCCCCGGACCTCGGTCCGCAGTCCCACCATCCAGGCGGCGCACCAGCGCGTCCAGCGGCTCCAGGAGACACAGGCAACCCGCGCTCCGTGGGTCGACAGCATCGCCCACGGGAAGAACAGGATGCCGATCACCGCCATGCCACCGTACATCGCGACGAGAAAAACCAGCGAGCGCAGCCACTGGATCGCGTAGCCCATCAGCTCAATCCTCCGAGTACGCGGCGCGCGGCCACCGCGGTTGCGACGAAAGCCACCGCCGCGGCCAGCGGCGGGACCAGAAGCGGCACCACCCAGTGCCAGCCCCGGAAGCCGAGCCCGGTCAGGAAGCCCGCGGTTTCGCCCGCCGGGGGCATCAGCAGCACCGCCCCGATGCCCAGCACCGTCCCCACCGCGGCGCCCGAAAGCGCCCGCAGGGTGAAGCGCCGCACGAAGGCGCGGGCGATGTAGGCGTCGGTGGCCCCCACGAGGCGCAGCACCGCGATCACCTGCGCGTTGGCCGCCAGCGCCGCGTTGG
>NZ_JAATOS010000883.1:0-875 GCF_011806505.1 Salipiger sp. HF18
GGCACAGGACCACCCCTCGCTGGACACCCAGATCGCCACTTTCACAGAAGCGCTGCGCGCCCTTGGGCCGGGCGTCGATCCGGACGAGGCCGCCCGCGCGGCCCGCATCGCGGTGCTGAAGCCGCTCGACTGGGCGCGCGAATGGCAGGTGGTGGACGCGCCGCTCGTCCACAACGTCAAGGTTGTCAACGGCTTCCGCGAGAAGGGCGTGTGCCAGGACTGGGCCGACGCCATGGAGATCGCGTTGCACGCCGAGGGCTTCCGCACGCTCGACATCCACCGCGCCATCGCCAACGCGCGCAACATCAAGCTCGAGCATGCGACCGTCATCGTGACTGCCGATGGCCAGCCCTGGGACAGCGGGCTGATCCTCGATCCGTGGCGCATCGGGCAGGGGCGGCTCTACACTGCGCGCGTAGGCGAGGACGACCGCTACAGCTGGGAAAGCCGCGAGGCGGTGCGGGTCTGGACCCGCGAATGGAAGGCCCGCGCGCTCGCGCAGCAGGGCTGAGCGCTGCCGTCCGTCCGGCCCGGTGACCCCCGGACGACATGGGGCGCGGGCCCTCGCGCCGGCGCCGTTGGCGCCGTCCCGGCCCGCCGCAGGGGCGTTGACCGTCCCGCAAGCGCGTGTCATGCCACGCATAAGACAGGACCAGGGGCAAGGAACGCATGAAGGTCATCATTTGCGGGGCCGGGCAGGTCGGCTGGCAGATCGCGCGGCACCTCTCGGGGGAGCGCAACGACGTCACCGTGGTCGACAACAACCCCGACCTGGTGCGCCGCGCCACCGATACGCTTGACGTGCAGGGCATCGCGGGTTTCGCGTCCTACCCGGACGTGCTCGAGAAGGCCGGCGCGCGCGATGCCGACATGAT
>NZ_JAATOS010000884.1:0-874 GCF_011806505.1 Salipiger sp. HF18
CGTGCTCTGGGTCCGGTCCCTGCACCGGGCGGCGGCGCTGGGCCACGCGCGCGGCGCCGAGGGGCTGGCCCCGGCGCAATGGCTCGGGCTTGCGGGGCTCTTCGCCCGGCTTGAGGAGCAGATGACCGCGCTGCGCATCCTCGCCCTGACCGGGCTGCCGCTGCCCGCCATGCAGATCGCCCGCTCGATCTCCGAGGATGCCGACATGGCGCTCGTGCTGCTGATCCGGCCCAAGCTCGCAGAGCGCTTTGCCGATTGCCGCTCGGTCGACGAGGCCAGCGAGTTCTGGCGCCGGCACATCTCGGGCGGACGGGCCTTCCGGACGATCTCGGAGAAGCTCTACAGCGTCGGTATCGACCATTCCGCCGACACCGATTACGCCAAGTGGCGCCGCGCGGTACTGACCACGCTGGGCGCGGCCGTGCACAGCAACGTGCTGACCTCCGGCGCCCAGGCCCGGCGACCGGGGCAGGTACTGCTCAACGACGACAGTCTGCATTTCGCGACATTCCGAGTGCAAGAACTCTGTGCCTATGCCCAGCTTCTGGCGCCGGAGCTGACCGACATCCTGCGCGGCGCGACCGAGTCCGCCACCGGGACCGATCCTCTCGCCGGGCTGGCGGCGCCGCTCAGCGGCATCCTCGTCAGCCAGATCCAGAGCCTCAACACGCCAGCCCCGGCGACGGTCGCCACGGGCCGCACGCGCCGGCATTAATGCATCGCCTCCTCGCCCTTGCCGAGACGGCCCTGCGCGATCCATTGCGCGGCGAGGATGAGCGCACCGGTGGCAAAATCCTTGCCGTGCTCCTCGATCATCTCTTCGGCGATCTTGGCCAGCTCCTGGAAATAGCGGTCCTTGCTTTGCTCTTCGGCA
>NZ_JAATOS010000885.1:0-869 GCF_011806505.1 Salipiger sp. HF18
TGTTAGGCGAGAGGGTCTGGAATCCAGGGAGCGGAACTACTCTCCCCTTGGCCAGCATCTTCTGAAGGCACGCGACTACGCCTTTCTCAGCGCAACGCTGTACTTCGCCGCGAAGCATGTCGCGCTGGGGCTGGGGCTCCCCTTTGGCTTCGGGGTCAACGGCACGGACTGGGCATTCATCGGCGCCTTCTGTGTGATCGCGCACTTCTTGTTCTCGGTTGTCGCCGAGCTGCCTGTACTCAAGGTTGCCAGTCATATTCTAACGGGCGGTAGGGGGAGAAGGGCTCTCTAAGGCGCGGTGACGGTCAATAGGGCGGTAAGCTGTCGTTCGCTGCGTGATGTGTTACTGTCTGCTTTGTAAGAGAAACAAGATCAGGTTAGAAAGGCATCGACATGTTTGAATAAGGGAAGGACTATGTTGATGGAATGGAGCACGCTGCTGTCGAATGAACGCCTGCACGACCCAAAGCACTCGGAGCAAGCGAACCGGTCCATCTTTACACAAGATTACGACAGAATTGTATTCTCGGAGCCCTTTCGGCGCTTGGCCAACAAGACTCAGGTGCAACCGCTCTATGAACATGACCATGTTCACCACCGCCTGACCCGGAAAAGCCTGAATTTCCAGACCTGAGGTTGCTCTATCCCTAGGTTTGCGTAACAACGCCTCGTACATGTCAGTACGCCAGTTCACCCCAACGAGCTTTTGAAATGTTTTCAATTCTGAAAGGCAAGGGAGTCGTCTTCGACCCTTCTCTTCATCGGTATCCGACGGTCGATCTCACGAAGATCGAGAAAAATCTCGATCTCGCCCGGAAGGGACAGGAAGACGGGGAAAGGGACGTACCGCCGAGCGCACAGACTTCACC
>NZ_JAATOS010000886.1:0-867 GCF_011806505.1 Salipiger sp. HF18
CGCTCCGGGCCCGCGCTGATGCAGCTGCTCGAGATCGAGGACGCCATGAACGGCCGCCGCCGCGCCGCCGACGGCGCCTATTCCGTCGCCCGCCACGTCGAGGTGCTGGCCGCGCTCATGGGCGAGGCCAGGCTGCTGGCCGCGTCCTCTGCCGGTCGTGCGGAGCCAACACGCGATGACGCCGTCTGAGGACCCCGAGCCTACATGAAGCTGTCCGGCATCTCGGCCTTCTTCGCCGCGACGAAGGCGGACAGGGCTTCGTCGATGGCAGGGTCGAGCGCCGGCGGTTCGTAGCTTTCGAGCAGGTCGCGCACCCGTTCGGTGGCCAGCTTCATCGCATCGCGGCCCCCATCCTCGATCCATGCCTCGAAGGGGCGGTTGTCGAAGATGTCGGACTCCCAAGCCCCGGCCATCTCCGGCTCCCGGCCGAGGAAATGTCCGCCCGGCCCCACCTCGCGCAGCGCGTCGAGCGCATCGTCCAGACCGGCCTCCACGCCGCCCGCAAAGCCGTGCAGCACGCCCAGCCGGTCCGCGTCCATCACGAATTTCTCGTAGGACGAGACCAGCCCGCCCTCGAGCCAGCCGCAGGCGTGGAGCATGAAGTTCGCCCCGGACAGCAGCCCGTCGTTGAGCGACGCGGCGCTCTCGTAGGCGGCCTGCGCATCCGGCAGTCGCGCGCCCGTGAGCGCACCGCCCGCGCGAAAGGGCAGTCCCAGGCGCCGCGCCAGCTGACCCGCGCCATAGCTGATCTGCGACGCCGCGGGCGTGCCGAAGCCGGTGCCACCGCCGTGGCGGTCCATGGTCGTCACGAAGGGCCCGAAGATCACCGGCGCCCCCTTGCGCACCAGCTGCGCATAGGCCGCGCCC
>NZ_JAATOS010000887.1:0-867 GCF_011806505.1 Salipiger sp. HF18
CACATCGACGTGGCCGCTGCCGAGGCCGCGGGGCTCGTGGTCACCAACACCCCCGGCGCGGTCACCGATGCCACCGCCGATGTCGCCATGACGCTCCTGCTGATGACCTGCCGCCGCGCCGGCGAGGGCGAGCGGCTGGTGCGCTCCGGCGCGTGGGAGGGCTGGCACCCGGTGCAGATGCTGGGGCTTCACGTCACCGGCAAGCGGGTCGGGATCCTCGGAATGGGGCGGATCGGGCAGGCCATCGCGCGGCGCTGCCATTTCGGCTTCGGCATGTCCGTGGCCTATGCCAGCCGCTCGGAGAAGGAACTCGACTTCCCCGCCACGCGCTACACCACAGCCGAGGCGCTTGCGGCCGAGGTCGACATCCTCGTGGTGGCGCTGCCTGCAAGCCCCGCGACCCACCACATGGTGAACGCGGGCGTGCTGGCGGCGATGAAGCCCACGGCGCATCTCGTGAACATCGCGCGCGGCGACATCGTCGACGAGGCGGCGCTGATCGCGGCGCTCGAGAAGGCCGAGATCGCGGGGGCGGGGCTCGACGTCTACGAGTTCGAGCCCGAGCTGCCCGAGGCGTTGCGCCGGCTCGAGAATGCCGTGCTGCTGCCGCATCTCGGCACCGCGACTCTTGAGGTGCGCGAGGACATGGGCGCCATGGCGGTCGAGAACCTGCGTGCCTTCTTCGCGGGCGAAGAGGTGCCGAACCGCGTCACGGTGTGACGCCGCGCCAAGGAACTGCCCGTCGCCGCCCCCTGCGGTCGGCGGCGGGCTACAGGTCCGGCGCTCAGGCGTCTGTGTCGAGCCAGATCGTCACCGGTCCGTCGTTGACCAGCGCCACCTGCATGTCGGCGCCGAAGCGGCCGGTGG
>NZ_JAATOS010000888.1:0-865 GCF_011806505.1 Salipiger sp. HF18
TGCTCGATCCCTCGCGCGAGTTCGGCGACCTGATGCAGCCGATGCTGGCCATTGCCGTGGCGATCATCCTCTTCGAGGGCGGGCTCACGCTCAACTTCCAGTCGCTGAGCGACGCGGCCACCGGTGTCCGGCGGCTGGTGCTGATCGGCGGGCCGCTCGGCTGGCTCGCCTCGAGCGCCGCGCTGCACTGGGCGGCGGGGCTGTCGTGGGAAAGCTCCGCGGTGTTCGGCGGCATCATGATCGTCACCGGTCCCACGGTGATCGCACCGCTGCTGCGGCAGGCGCGGCTGAAGCGGCGCCCGGCCGCGCTGCTGCAATGGGCGGCCATCGTCAACGACCCGTTCGGCGCACTGGCGGCGGTGCTGGCCTTCGAGGTGGTCGTGGTGCTGCGCGACGCCACCTCGGTGGGCGCGGCGATCACCGACATGGTGGTCGGCATCGCGATGGCGGTGGCGCTTGGCGCGGCAGGCGGCTGGGGGCTCGCCCGGGCCTTCCGCAACGCTCTGGTGCCGGAATACATGAAGGTCCCGGTGCTCTTCGTGCTGCTGCTGGCGGTCTTCGCCGTGTCGGATTCGATCCTGCACGAGAGCGGGTTGCTCGCGGTCACCGTCATGGGGCTCTGGATCGCCAACGCCGACCTGCCGAGCTACGCCGAACTCCGCCGCTTCAAGGAGCACGCCACGATCCTGCTGGTCTCGGGGGTGTTCATCCTGCTGGCGGCGAACATGGACCGGTCGACGCTGCTCGCCATGGACTGGACCACGCTGCTTTTCGTGGTCTCGGTGATCCTGATCGCCCGGCCGCTGCCGGTGCTGGTGGCGCTGGCCTTCTCGAACATCCCGTGGCGCGAGCGGCTGCTGGTCGC
>NZ_JAATOS010000889.1:0-862 GCF_011806505.1 Salipiger sp. HF18
TCGGCCGCCACCGGGCCGAGGTGAAGACGCTGGCGGGGGTCTACGGCGCCGCCTACGAGGGCGACGAGGGCTTTGCCGCCATCCAGAAGGCGGTCGAGGACTTCGCCGAAGAGGAAGGCCGCCGTCCGCGGATGCTCGTGGTCAAGATGGGGCAGGACGGTCACGACCGCGGTGCCAAGGTCATCGCGACGGCCTTTGCCGACATCGGTTTCGACGTGGATGTGGGTCCGCTGTTCCAGACCCCGGACGAGGCCGCGCAGGATGCCATCGACAACGACGTGCACATCGTCGGGATCTCGTCGCAGGCGGCGGGTCACAAGACGCTGGCGCCGCAGCTCATCGAGGCGCTGAAGGCGCAGGGCGCCGAGGACATCATCGTGATCTGCGGCGGGGTCATCCCGCAACAGGATTACAAGTTCCTCTACGACTCCGGCGTGAAGGCGATCTTCGGCCCGGGCACCAACATCCCGGAAGCCGCGCGCGACATTCTCGAGCTCGTGCGCAAGGCGCGGAGCTGAGCAGGGTCTGCGGCCCGGCGCATCGGGCCGTCGTGTGACATCGGACAGGGCGCGGAGGCAGGTCTTCCGCGCCCTTCTGTTTCGGACGCTTGGGGCCGGCGACCCCCACGGACTGCGCCCCATGCGTTCGTCTGGTGGGCCTGCGGTGACGCCACCGCGCACCGCGCACCTTGGCAACTGCGTTCGAACCGGGAGTTTGTCGCGTTTTCGGGGGGCGCGGGCCGCCGCCGCGCGACAGTCCCCTGAAAATCGACGGGGCGAGGGGGCAGCTGCGGCCCCTGACACTCTTTTTCGATTTTCTTGGCGATTTCCGTGGCCTATCGTTTCCCGAACCTTTCTGAAGA
>NZ_JAATOS010000890.1:0-859 GCF_011806505.1 Salipiger sp. HF18
CGCGGAGGCGGCGAGGAGGCTTGCCAGGAAGGCGCGGCGGGTGGTCATGGGATCAGTCTCCGTCCTGCGAGTTGAAGCCCGCGGTCAGGCCCAGCGGCACGCCGAGCTCCTGCTCGATGTAGCCGCTCAGGGCGCGCACATTCTGCTGCACGATCTCGACGCGCAGCCGCGCCGACGGGTCCTCGATGTCCTGCAGCGACGGGTCCGAAACCTTGTCGGCCGCGTCCCTGAGGCGCTGCATCGCGGCCTCGGTCTGTGGCATCTCTCCGTCCGAGAGCGCCATCGCCATTTTCTCGGCGGCCTCGGCGTAGAGCACCACGTTGCGCAGCGACCGCCCGGACCGCCATGCCTCGGCCCGGGTCGGGCGCGGCCGTTCGAAGGTGCCAAGCGGGCGGCCGAGACGGCTGTCGGCGGTGAACTCGAGGCTCGAGAGCACCTGCGTGTAAAGCGCAGTCATCGCCTCCTGCTCGGAGAGGAAGGCCGAGTTGCCCTCGGCGCCCGCCGAGCGCAGCACCGCCGCGTAGCCGTCGCGCCAGCCCGCCTCGAGTGCCTGCGCCTGCGAGGCGAGATCGGCGGTCGCGGTCTGCACCAGCGTGCAGGCATAGCTGCCGGGGGCATAGTCGTCGAAATCCGCGTCGTAGAGCATCTGCTCGAGCGCGAAGAGCCCGCGTGCGGCAATCGAGACATCGGCAAAGGCTGTGGGATCGGTGCCGACCTCTTCCTCGGACGAGATCAGGCGGCGCAGCGTCTTGGGCGTGAAGCCCCGCGCGTCGGGCCAGAACGACACCGAGAGCGCGCCGGTCTCGGACGGGCCCATGCGGACGTCGCCGATCTCGGTCCAGGCGTCGAAGGCAGCGTT
>NZ_JAATOS010000891.1:0-857 GCF_011806505.1 Salipiger sp. HF18
ATCGCGGCGGGCTCGGGGCGACTCGACTTCGCCATGCCCGACGCGCCCGAGGACCGTGACCAGATCGAAGCCGCCCTGAACGCGCTGGTCGACCGGGATCTCGTGATAAGCGAGGACTGGATCGACGAGTCGGTGCTCGACGCCAACCCGGGGCTGGTCAAGACGATGACGGTCCAGCCCCCGCGCGGTCGCGGCCCGGTGCGGCTGGTGCGCATCGGCGCGGGCCGCGATCAGGTCGACCTGCAGCCCTGCGGCGGCACCCACGTCGCCCGCACCGGCGAGATCGGCAGCCTGCGGCTCGGCAAGATCGAGAACAAGGGCCGCCAGAACCGCCGCGTCAGCATCCTGCTGGACTGAGCGCGCCCGGACCGGGCGCGCTAGGTCAGCTGGCCTAGGGGTGGACTGTGAAGGTCAGTTTCGAAGCCGGCGGTCGCCGAGACTTCCTGCCTCGATCCGCCCGTCGTGCGCGAAGGCTCTTGCATTTCCATCGCTTAGCGCTTTCCTGGGCGCATGGTGAAGCTGGTTCTGTTGCACAAGGCCAACTCGATCTACGAGGACGAGCCCGATGTCGTTTACGATTTTCCTAGGTCCTACCTGAGGGCGATGAAGGACGCCGTGGGCGACTGGATCGTCTACTACGAGCCGGTCAAGGCCGGTCCGAAAGGCTATTTCGCTGTCGCCAAGATCTCTGATGTCATCCCGAAACCCAATGCGGAGGGGCGTTTCCTCGCCCGCATCGAGCCGGGCAGCTTCCTTCCGTTCGATCGCGACGTCCCGCGCCTCGTGGACGGGAGACCGCTCGAGACCGCGCTGATGGAGCCTGACGGCTCGCCCAAGAAGGGTGGTCTGGTCCAGCT
>NZ_JAATOS010000089.1:0-13098 GCF_011806505.1 Salipiger sp. HF18
ACGCTCGGCGTGCGCGACAAGGCCCGCGCCGCGGCATTCTACGACGCGCTCGGCTGGCAGCGCGCGCCGGGGCCCGAGGGGGTCATTGCCTATGACCTGCTCGGCCAGACCTTGGGGCTCTTCGGGCTTGAGGAACTGGCCAAGGACATTGGCGTGCCGGTCGAGACGCTGGGCCACGGCGGTCTGACGCTCGCCCACAACCTGCGCAGCCGGGCCGAGGTCGAGGACCTGCTCTCCCGCGCCGAGGCGGCCGGGGCGACGATCCTGAAGCCCGCGCCGGAGGAGTTCTGGGGCGGCTACCACGGCTATTTCGCCGACCCCGAGGGCCACGTCTGGACTGAGCCTGCTCACTGCTCACTGCTCACTGCTCACTGCTCACTGCTCACTGCTCACTGCTCACTGATTGACGGCCGGGGCTGAACCTTCTTGAAGGCGATGGCGGCCCGTGGCGTCGGCGCCGGTGGGCGCCACATGTCGGCTTCAACGATTTCCTAACCATGACGCGCCAGTCTCGTGGCCGTTCCCCCGTGCCGCCCCGGCGCGGGGCGCGGGGAGAGGCCATGCAGGTCAGGCAGGCGCAGGCCGGGCGCGACACCGGCGATCACGACTACCCAGAGTTCCTGCGCGGCGTGGCGGGTACGCTCTGGAACCGCCGCGCGCTTGATGCCGAGCTCGGCGCGCTCTGCCACCCGCAGCTCATCCATCGCCAGGCGCTCGGCATGGGCTACGGCGCCGAGGCGCTGCGGGGCGAGGCGCTCGAGCTGCTGGCGGCCCTGCCGGACATCTCTGCCCGGACCGAGGACGTGATCTGCTCGGGCACGCCACGGGTTGGAATGCTCGGGGCGCAGCGTTTGCATCTGAGTGGCAGCCACACGGGCGGCGGGGTCTTCGGCGAGCCCTCGCGGCGGCGGCTGCGGTTCCGGGTGCTGGCGGACATCTATGCCAAGGACGGGCGGCTCTGCGAGCTTTGGGCCGTGCGCGACAGCGGCGCCATCCTGCGCCAGCTCGGGCTCTGCCCGCGCCGCTGGGCGGCGGAGCGGATCGGGGCCGAGACGGGCGACGGCCCGTTCCGCCCGGCACAGGACCAGCCCGGACCCTACACCGGGCAGGGCAACGGCAACCAGTGGGGCCTCGCCTTCGCCGCGCTGCTCGAGCGGGTGATGGGCATGGGGTTCTCGGAAATCGCCGCGCAATACGATCCCGCCGCGCGGCTGGCCTATCCGGGCGGGGTCCTCGACGAAGGCGCGGGCGGCGCCGAGCGTTTCTGGTTCGGTCTGCGCGCGGCCTTCCCGGACGCCCGATTCACCATTCAACACGTCATCGGCCGCGAAGACCGCCTCATGCCGCCCCGCGCCGCGCTGCGCTGGTCGCTCGACGGGCGCCACGCGGGCTGGGGCGTGTTCGGGGCCCCGTCGGGCGCTCGGGTGCATGTCATGGGCATCAGCCACGCCGAATTCGGCCCCGACGGGCTGCGCCGGGAATGGACGCTCTACGACGAGGCGGCGGTCTGGATGCAGATCTCCGCAGGGGTGTCGTCGGCGCGGCCCGAGGGGGTGTTGGCGGCGGAGTGAGGTGGTGTCGGCGCTGTGCGTCTGGTCAGGGCAGGACCGGGGGTTTCACACCCCCGGACCCCCGTGGAGTTTAGGGACAAGATGAAGCCGGGGGCGGCGCGTTTTGGTCGGTGCAGGGCACATGATGTGCGGTCGGCAGCGCGCTTGTGATCACCCTCGCGTGAGCGGGTGGGCGGAGGGCCGCCGCGCGGAGCTTTCCGCCTTTTCCTCGCCGAACGACCTGATAGATTCGCAGTCGAGGCAACACATGATAACGGGGCAGGGTATGGCGGTCTCCGCGCAGGGGCGGCGTTGGCACGGCTTGGGACGGCATGGCTGAACCGCTGGTTCTGCTGCCCGATCTCATGTGCGACGCGCGGCTCTTCGGGCCGCAGATCGCGGATCTGTCCCGCGAGATCGCGGTCACCGTCGCGCCCGTGAGCAGTGGTGAACGGGTCGAGGAAGTGGCCTCGGCGCTGCTCGACGTGCTGCCGCGGCGTTTCGCGCTGGCGGGGCTGGGACTTGGCGGCATGGTCGCCATGGAGCTGCAGCGCCGGGCGCCCGACCGGGTGGCGCGGCTCATGCTCATCAGCACCACGCCGCTGGCCGAGACGCCGCAGCAGGCGGCCGAGCTCGATCCGCTGATCATCAAGGCCCGCACCGGCCGCCTGCGCGAGGCGGTGCGGGCGCTGCGGCCGGTCGACAGCCTTGCGCCGGGGCCGTTCCGCATGGAGATCCAGGCCATGGTCGACGAGATGGCCGAGGGGCTTGGCGTCGAGGTCTTCACCCGCCAGATCCGCGTCCTGCAGCGCCGCCGCGACCAGCAGAGCGCCCTGCGCAAGCTGCGGGTGCCGGTCACCGTGCTCTGCGGTGCCCATGACATCACCCTGCCGGTCAAGCGCCACGCCTTCCTCGCCGAGCTGATCCCCGGCGCGCGGCTCGAGGTGATCGAGGACGCGGGCCACCTGCCGCCGCTCGAGGCGCCCGACGCGGTGAGCGACGCCATCCGTGGCTGGCTGCAGGCGCCCATGCTCCCGCGCTGAGCCGCATTGACGTGCCCCGGACGGGCGCCTATGTGGGGCACGCGTGGAGGGCCGGGCGGCCGCTGCCGGCGGGGTGACCTGTCGGGAGAGGAAAGTCCGGACTCGCCGAAGCGCCGGTGCCGGGTAACGCCCGGGCAGGGCAACCTGACGGAGAGCGCCACAGAGAACAGACCGCTCCGGTTCGCCGGAGCAAGGGTGAAACGGTGGGGTAAGAGCCCACCGGGGGACGGGCAACCGGACCCGCATGGCAAGCCCCACCGGGAGCAATGCCAAATAGGGACTTCGCGCGGGGCATGATCTCTTCGGGGATATCGCCGCAGGGCTGCTTCGGCCCGAGACGTCCGGGTTGGCAGCACGAGCCCGCGGGCAATCGCGGGCCTAGAGGAATGGTCGCACAGGGGTGGGGAGACCCGCCCTGGACAGAATCCGGCTTACAGGCCCTCCACGCAGAATTTTCCGCCGCGAACCCGGTTGACTCGGGCGCGCGCATCGGTAAAAGGCGGGCTTCAAGGATTTCACGGGGCGCGTGCATCTGTGCGCGCTTGCCCGTCGCAGGAGAAGAACCATGGCGAAGCCGACCACCATCAAGATCCGCCTGAACTCGTCCGCAGGCACGGGCCACTTCTACGTGACCAAGAAAAATGCCCGCACCATGACCGAGAAGATGACCGTGCGTAAGTACGACCCGGTCGCGCGGAAGCACGTCGAATACAAAGAAGGCAAGATCAAATAAGCCTTACCTCGTAAGAGGGACAGTGACAGAGACCGCGCGGGCCCCTACCTGTGCGGTCTCTTGTCGTATGCGCTGGGGCGAGACGGGGAGGCGCGATGCCGGCAGCAGGGTTCAGCGGCGTGCTGGTCGAGGCAGGCCCCGGGGGCCGTCCTGCGCTGTTCGACGGTGCGCTGGAGACCCTCACCGCCTCTGACGCCGAGAGCGCCCGCGCGGCGCTGGCGCGGCTCGAAGCCGCCCGCCGGGCCGGGCACTGGATCGCCGGTTTTGCCGCCTACGAGCTTGGTGTCGCGCTGGAACCCGCGCTGGAGGCCCTGCTGCAGGGCGTGACCGGCCCGCTGCTCTGCTTCGGTATCTTCGACGGACCCCGGGACGCTGCGCCCCTGCTGCGCGAGGCGGGCGAGGGCAGGGCGGAGATGCGCTCTGCGACACCGCTCTGGGACCGCGCCGCCTACGCCGAGAGATTTCACGAGATCAAGCGCATGATCGCGCGGGGGGACCTCTATCAGGTCAACCTCACCATGCCCGTCGCGCTGCGGTTCGGAGGCACGCCGCTGGCGCTCTGGGGCGCGATGCGGGCGCTGCAGCCGGTGGGCCATGGGGCGGCGCTGTCGCTGGGCGGGCATGTGGTGCTGTCGCGCTCGCCGGAACTCTTCTTTGCGCTGGCCGGGGATGGCGCCATCACCGTCGCGCCGATGAAGGGCACGGCCCCCCGTGGCGACACGCCCGAGACCGATATGGCCCTTCGTGACGCTCTGGCGCGCGATCCAAAGAACCGCGCCGAGAACATCATGATCGTCGACCTGATGCGCAACGACCTCGCGCGGATCTCGCGCGTGGGCTCGGTGCGCGTGCCGGACCTGCTGCGGGTCGAGACCTACGAGACGGTGCACCAGATGGTGTCGCAGGTCGAGGCGCGGCTCTCGGACGCGCCGGCGCTGCCCGAGCTTCTGGGCGCGCTCTTCCCCTGCGGCTCGATCACCGGCGCGCCCAAGATCGCCGCGATGCGGGCGATCCACGCGCTCGAACGCTGGGAGCGTGGGGCCTATTGCGGTGCCATCGGCTGGATGGCTCCGGACGGGCGGGCGCAGTTCAATGTGGCGATTCGGACGCTGACCGTCACCGGCCCGGGCGAGGCGCTGATGGGCGTCGGCGGTGGCATCGTGCATGACAGCGATTGTGACGCGGAATATCAGGAGGCGCTGTGGAAAGCACGCTTCGCGACCGGGCTGATCCCGGGCTGAGGATCATCGAGACCATGCTCTGGCGGCCCGGTGAGGGCCTCCAGCGCGGCGCGCTGCACCTTGCGCGGGCCGAGCGGACCTGCGCTGTCCTGGGCTTCGTCTGGGACGGGACGGCGGTGTCCGAGGCGCTGGCCGGGCTTGATGAGCCGAGTCCGGTGCGGCTGCGCATGACGATCGGGCGGGATGGCGACGTCGAGATCACGCACCAGCCCTTCGCGGGCGGTGCCGTTGCGCCCGCGGTGCTGGAGGTCTCGCCCGAGCGGCTCGACCCCGAGGACCCGTTCCTGCGGATCAAGACCACGCGGCGCGCGCTCTATGACCGGACCCTGCGCGAGAAGCCCGCAGGCGTGGACGAGGTGCTGTTCCTCAACACCAGGGGAGAGCTCTGCGAGGGCGCCTACACCAACCTCTTCCTCACTCTCGGCGGGCGTCTGGTGACGCCTGCGCTTGGCTGCGGGCTGCTGCCGGGGGTGCTGCGCGAGAGCCTGCTGCGCTCGGGCGAGGTCTGCGAAGCGGTGCTCACGCCCCGGGATCTGGCAGGGGCCGAGGCGATCTGGATCGGCAACTCGCTGCGCGGTCTGCGCCGGGCGGCGCTGGCCGAGGGCGTCGCGCTGCCTTGACGCCGAGGGCGTCGCGCTGCCATGAAAAAGGCCCCGCCGGTGGGGCGGGGCCTGACATGCTGGCCGGAAGGCCGGGTGTTCTTACTCGCGGTTGCCAAGCAGCTGCAGCAGGAACATGAACATGTTGATGAAGTCGAGGTAGAGGTTCAGCGCGCCCATGATGGCGGCCTTGCCGAGCCACTCGCTGTCACCATGCGCCGCATGCTGCAGGTAGGTGTTCTTGATTTTCTGCGTGTCGTAGGCGGTGAGGCCCGCGAAGATCAGCACACCCAGGATCGAGATGGCGAAGTAGATCGCCGGCGAGCCGAGGAAGATGTTGATGATCGACGCCACGAGAATGCCGATCACGCCCATGATCAGGAACGACCCCCAGCCGGAGATGTCCTTCTTGGTGGTGTAACCCCAGAGCGACAGGCCGGCAAAGGCGATGGCGGTCACAAGGAACACCTGCGCGATCGAGAAGCCGGTGAAGGCCACGAAGATCCAGCTCAGCGACAGGCCCATCACCGCCGCGAAGGCGAAGAAGAACAGCTGTGCGCCCGCGGCGGAGATGCGGCTGAGCGCCGCTCCGAAGGCGAAGGCCATGATCAGCGGGGCGAACATCACGATCCAGCCCAGGATGTTCGGCTGAAGCGTTGCCGGGTCGCGGAAGACGCTGAGAAGTTCGGGGCTAGTGCCGACGGCCCAGGCAACCGCGAAAGTCAGCAGCATCCCCACGGACATGGTCCCGTAGACCTTGTTCATGTGGGCGCGCAGACCCTCGTCAATCTGGGCCGCGCTGGTTGGTCCGGTGGCGGTCCGGATTGTTCTGTATTGAGCCATCTATACCTCCAAGCTGTGTAACGACGGGGAAATGATACACTTTCCTTTCCCATATTGGCAGAGCCAAGAGGCAATTCAAGAAGCCGAGAGCGCAATTCCGACGCTTTTCGTGCGCGCTTGCACGGGGTTGCGGGATCGCAGCGGGATGCGGCGCCCCGGACGCGTCAGTTGCGCCAGTGCGCGGGGGCGTCCCAGACCGGCCGGCGCGCCTCGTGCAGCGCCTCCGAGCGGGTGAGACCCATGTCGCGCAGCGCGGCGTCGTCCAGCTCGGCCAGCCGGCGGCGCTGGCGCCAGAGCGCCTGAAGATCGAGGAGCCGGGTCAGCAGCGCGCGTGCGCCACGGGGGCGGCGGATCGCGACGGGGGCGGCGCAGGTCTGTGCAGTGTCACGGGGCATGATGGCCTCCTTCACGGGTCGTGATGGAAATATTCGTTTTCATCGTCTTGTGTGATTGGTATGCTGGCCAGCGACCGATCTGTAAAACGAATATCCCTGAAGCCCTCCATCACGAAATCCGATTCATGCGCAATCTCGACATCACCACGCTCCGTTCCTTCGTCGCGGTCGCCGATGCCGGCGGCGTCACCCGGGCGGCGGGCTTTCTCAACCTTACCCAGTCGGCGGTCTCGATGCAGCTCAAGCGGCTCGAGGACATGCTGGGGCTGGCGCTGCTCGACCGCAGCGGTCGCGGCGTGAGCCTCACGCCTGCTGGCGAGCAGCTGCTGAAATATGCCCGCCGGATGGTCGATCTCAACGACGAGATCTATTCCCGGCTCACCATGACCGACTGGGAGGGCGAGATCGTCCTCGGGGTGCCGCATGACATCGTCTACCCGGTGATCCCGCGTATCATGAAGAAGATGCAGCGCGATTTCCCGCGGGTGCGGCTGCAGCTGCTCAGCTCCTATACGTCCGAGCTCAAGGACCTGTTCGCCCGTGGCGCCGTCGACGTGATCCTGACCACCGAGGCCGAGCCGGGCGAGGGCGGCGAGGGGCTGCTCGACGTGCCGCTGCGCTGGTATGGCGCGCCCAACGGCACCGCGTGGAAGACCCGGCCGCTGCGCATCGCGTTTTCGCGCCGTTGCGGGTTCCGCCCGGTGGCCATCGCGCTGATGGAGCGCGAGCAGTTCGACTGGGAACTGTCCGTGGATTCCGAGAGCGACCGCACCATCGAGGTCTCGGTCTCGGCCGATCTCGCGGTGACGCCGGTCCTCGAGGGCCATGCGCCGGCGCATTTCGAGCTGGTGCCGAACGGGGTGCTGCCGGAGCTGGGGATGCAGAAGATCTGCCTTTACGCCGCCAGCGCCCGGCCGCGCATCGTCGAGCCGCTGGTCGAGATGCTGCGCAACGAGTTCTGCTCCCTGCGCGGCCGCAACGACATGGCCGCGCAGTAGGGCGCCGGGTCCGGACCGGCGCGCGTCAGCCCGGGATCCGGATGACCACCTTGCCGGTGGAGGCGCGCGCGCGCAGCAGTTCCATGCCCTCCATCGCCCGGTCGAGCGGCAGCACGTGGCTGATGTGCGGCTTGATCCGCCCCTCGGCGTACCAGCCGAAGAGCGTCGCCAGCGAGCCGGTCAGCGCCTCGGGCCGGAAGCTCAGGTAGCCGCCCCAGTAGAGCCCCATCACCGTCAGGTTCTTCACCAGAAGGTGGTTGGCCTTGATCTGCGGGACCTCGCCGCTGGCGAAGCCGATGGTCAGGATCCGCGCCTCGGGCCGCGCCGAGCGGAAGGCGGCGGTGAACTGGTCGCCGCCCACCGCGTCATAGACCACGTCGGCGCCGCCGAGCGCCAGCACCGCCTCGCGGATGTCCTGGGAGCGGGCGTCGATCAGGTGATCGGCCCCGGCCGCCCGCGCGACCTCGAGCTTCTCGGCGCCGCGGGCACAGGCGATGACGCGGGCGCCCATCAGCTTGCCGATCTCGACCGCGGTCAGACCGACGCCGCCCGCGGCCCCCAGCACCAGCAGCGTCTCGCCCGGCTGCAGCCGCGCCCGGTGGTCGAGCGCGAGGTGGCTGGTGCCATAGGCGATCTGGAAGGCCGCGGCATCCTCGAGGCTCATGCTCTCGGGCATCCGCACTGCGCGCGTGGCATCGAAGACGCCATACTCTGCAAGCCCGTCGCGGCCGCCGTAGACCGCGACCCGGTCGCCGCGGGCAAGCCCGGTGACGCCCTCGCCAAGGGTCTCGACGGTGCCCGCGATCTCCATCCCGAGGGTGAAGGGCAGGGGCGGGGTGTCCTGGTAGCGGCCCTGCATCATCAGGAGATCGGCGAAATTCAGCCCACAGGCCCCGATCCGCACCCCGATCTGCCCCGGTCCGGGCTGCGGCACGGGCAGTTCGCTCAGGGCGGGGGGCGACTCATGTGACGTAAGGTGCAGTGCGCGCATTGTTCTCCTCCGGGGTGACATATTCGTGAAGGGCTTGCCGCTACGTCGCGAAAAGTCAAGTATCCGAAAAAAGCTATTAAATTACCGTGGTTTGTTTCAACCGGTGAGTGCATTCAGTTAACTGTGTCTACGCCTCCGGGCGCAAAAAGCTTGATTTCCGGCGTGCTCGCGATGTAGCGTCCCGTCATCCGGGAGCTGGGGCTTACTCGTGACAGGTATGCGTTCTGCATTTGTTCAGGCGTCGCCGTTGTCAATAACATATACAAGAAGTCACCCCCAAAAGGGGTGTGGTAGAAGGAACAACCGATGACGCATCCCGTCGACGTCCATGTTGGCAAACGCATCCGTCACCGCCGCTGGCTGGTGGGCATGACTCAGCAGCAACTTGCCGAACAGGTCGGGATCAAGTTCCAGCAGATCCAGAAGTACGAAACCGGTGCAAACCGCGTCAGTGCTTCCCGTCTCTGGGACATCGCCGACGCCCTGGACGTCTCCGTGAGCTTCTTCTTCGAAGGACTCGAAACCGAACAGGACGCCCCTGTCTCCGCCGCTGCCATGCCGTCCGACATCCTCGGCGACAAGGAAGCACTGGACCTGGTGCGCTCCTATTACGCGATTCCGGAAAACCAGCGTCGCCGCCTGTTCGAACTGGCGCGCGTCCTGTCCGACGTGGCTTGAGCCTGACGGCCCGCTGCGCTAGGCGATCCTCGGATCAACAAGCGGGCGGGCACCATGGCCGAGTTTTCGGACAAGCTTTCTGAAGAGCTTTGGACTACGGCGCACGCGCTGGCAGATGCCGCGCGTGCTTCGATTCTTCCGCACTTCCGGTCTGCGGGATTGAATGCGGAGAACAAGCTGGCCGAGGGCTTTGACCCGGTCACCGTCGCCGACCGCGCCGCCGAAGAGGCGATGCGCGCCGTGCTGGCCGAGATGCGGCCGCAGGACGGCATCCTCGGCGAGGAATTCGGCAACGCCGCTGGCACCAGCGGCCTGACCTGGGTTCTCGACCCCATCGACGGCACCCGTGGCTTTCTTGCCGGCACCCCCACCTGGGGCGTGCTGATCGCGCTTTCCGACGAGACCGGGCCGCGGCTCGGGGTGATCGACCAGCCCTACACCGGCGAACGGTTCTGCGGCGGGCTCGGGCGCGCCGACATGACCGGCCCGCTGGGACCGCGTGGCCTGAAAACCCGTGCGCCGCGCGGGCTTGACGAGGCGATCCTCTTCACCACCTTCCCCGAGATCGGCACCGAGGCCGACCGTTCGGCCTTTGGCCGGGTGCGCGACGCCGCGCGGCTGACCCGCTACGGCATGGATTGCTACGCCTACGCGCTGGTCGCGGCGGGGCAGATCGACCTCGTGGTCGAGGCGGGGCTGCATCCTTACGACATCCAGGCGCCCATCGCGGTGATCGAGGCCGCGGGCGGCGTGGTCACCGACTGGGAGGGCGGCCCGGCGCACAACGGCGGACGGGCTCTGGCGGCGGCCAACCCGGCGCTGCATGCCGAGGCGCTGCGGCTGCTCAACGGCTGAGACCCGCCGGCCCCGTCGCGCGGGGGCTTTTCATTCCGCGCGGGCCGGGCCACGCTTTCGGCGACCCCAGACGGAGCGCCCGCCATGCCGGAAACCCTGATCCGCAACGCCCAGACGATCCTCACCATGGATGACGACGGGCGCGAGCTCGAGGGCACGGACATCCTGCTGCGCGACGGCGTGATCGCGGCCATCGGGCGCGGGTTGCGGACCGGGGGCGAGGTGGTCGACGCCTCGCGCTGCGTGGTGACGCCGGGGCTGGTGAACACCCACCACCATCTCTACCAGACGCTGACCCGCGCCGTGCCGGGCGGGCAGGACGCGCTGCTCTTCGGCTGGCTCAAGACGCTCTACCCGATCTGGGCGCGTTTCGGCCCCGAGGAGATCCGGATCTCGGCCCTCACAGGGCTGGCCGAACTGGCGCTCTCGGGCTGCACGCTGACCTCGGACCACCTCTACCTCTATCCCAACGGCGCCCGGCTCGATGACACCATCGACGCGGCGCAGGAGATCGGGCTGCGCTTCCACGCCACCCGCGGCGCCATGAGCATCGGCGAAAGCGACGGCGGCCTGCCGCCGGATTCGCTGGTCGAGCGCGAGGAGGCGATTCTCGAGGACTGCATCCGCGTCGTCGACGCCTTCCACGACCCGCGCGAGGGCGCCATGGTGCGCATAGGCGTCGCCCCCTGCTCGCCGTTCTCGGTGACCCGCGAGCTGATGCGCGACGCGGCGCTGCTGGCCCGCGACAAGGGCGTGATGATGCACACCCACCTCGCCGAGAACGACGAGGACATCGCCTATTCGCTCGCGACCTTCGGCTGTCGCCCGGGGCAATACGCCGAAGAGCTGGGCTGGACCGGCCCCGACGTCTGGCACGCCCATTGCGTGAAGCTCGATGGCGCCGAGATCGATCTCTTCGCCGACACCCGGACCGGCGTCGCCCATTGTCCCTGTTCCAACTGCCGGCTGGGCTCGGGCATCGCGCCGGTGCGGGCGATGATCGACGCAGGCGTGCCGGTGGGGCTGGGGGTGGACGGCTCGGCCAGCAACGACGGCTCGAACCTTGTGGCCGAGGCCCGGCAGGCGATGCTGCTGCAGCGTGTGACCCGCGGCGCCGATGCCATGAGCGCGCGCGAGGCGCTGCGGCTGGCGACCCGTGGCGGCGCCGAGGTGCTCGGCCGCTACGATTGTGGGCAGGTGACGGTGGGCAAGCGCGCCGATCTGGCGCTCTGGGACGTGAGCAGCATCGACAGCGCCGGGAGCTGGGACCGCGCCGCGCTGCTGCTCGCGGGACCGCAGCGGGTGCGGCACCTGTTCGTCGAGGGACGGCAGGTGGTGCGCGACGGGTTGCTCGCCACGATCGATCTGGATGCAACCATATCGCGTCAAAACACGTTAGCTCTACAACTATCGCAGTAATGCACCGCCTTGCCACACGATCTTCCGAAACGCGCCGCAAAGGCCCGGAAGACAAGGCGCGGTGACAGGACCAGAACGACCAGGAGACGAACCATGCGTTGGATGATGCTGGCCGCGGGCCTCATGGCCGCGGGATGTGCCGTATCGACCTCGACCCCCGAAGTTGCATCGCAGGGGAAATCGCAGGGGAACCTGCGGCTTGCCGCCGCCCCGGCCCCCGCCGTGTCGCTGAACGACTTCCGCACCGCCAACGGCCGCCAGGCGCTGCAGCGCTCGCCGCGACTGCAGGCCGCCGCCGAGGCCCACGCCCGCGACATGGCGCGGATGGGCCGCATGACGCACCGCGGCTCGAACGGCAGCGAGGTCTCGGACCGGGTGCTGCAACAGGGCTACCGCTTTGGCCGCGTGGCAGAGAACATCGCCGAGACCGGGCGCGGCCCGGACCGTGTCATGGATCTCTGGATCAACTCGCCGTCGCACCGCCGCAACATGCTGATCAAGGACGTGACGCACTATGGCATGGCGCGAAACGGCGACTATTACGCGCTGGTGGTTGCGCGCCGGCGCTGAGCGCCGCGCCTCGGCTGAAACGCGCCGTGGCAGGGCCAGGCGTCTGGTGACTTGCGCAGCTCGTGCTATCTGGTGTTCGATCTGCGAAAGACTGAAACCGCCGGAGACGCCATGAAACTCGCAAGCCTTGCCGCCCTGTTGATCCTTCCGCTGGCGGGATGCCTCGAGGTCGACGTGAGCGATGCCGCGGCGACGCCCGCCGCCAGTTCATCTGCCCGCAGCGGCACCAAGAGCGACGGGCTCTTCTACCAGTATGGCTCGGCCAGTACGCCGGCGGATGCCAATGTCGATCCCGGCACGGCGCTCAACGAATACCGCGCCGCGCACGGGCTCTCGAAGCTGAGGAAATCCAAAAAGCTCACCGCCGCCGCGCAGGGCCACGCCCGCGACGTGGCGCGCATGGGCAAGGTCACCCACACCGGCTCGGACGGCAGCTCCATCGGCGACCGCGCGCGGTCCGAGGGCTACCGCTATGCCCGCATTGCCGAGAACGTCGCCTGGACCGCGCGCGGCTTCCCGACGGTGATGCAGGTCTGGGACGACTCGCCCAGCCACCGCGAGACCCTGCAGCTGCGCGACGTCGACCAGTACGGTCTGGCGCGTTCGGGTCAGTACTGGGTGCTGATGGTGGGCCGCTCGCAGTAAGCGCCCGCCGCAAGGCCGTCAGCCGAGCGGCGCGGCCTTGCGTCCCGCCACCCAGGTCGAGGCGACGGCGCGGTCATCGCCCATCATGATGGTCGGGAAGACCGCCTCCCAGATGGTGTCTGCCTGCGCCACGCGTTGCGCGATGGCAGGCGTCGAGGCGAGGTCCAGCACCACGAAATCCGCCTCCATGCCGGGCGCGAGGTTGCCGATGCGGTCGTCGCACCGCAGCGCCCGGGCAGAGCCCTGCGTCGCCAGCCAGAGAAGTTCCGAGGCGTGCAGCGGGCGGTGGCGCAGCTGCGCGATCTCGTAGGCTGCGGCCATCGTGCGCAGCATCGAGAAGGACGAGCCGCCGCCGGTGTCTGTGGCAAGCCCGATGACCTGACCCTCCTTGGTGAGCCCGTCCATGTCGAAGAGCCCCGAGCCGATGAAGGTGTTCGAGGTCGGGCAATGCACTAGCGCCGCCCCCACCTCGCGCAGCCGGTCGCGTTCGCGCGGCTCGAGGTGGATGGCATGGCCACAGAGCCCACCGGCACCCAGC